>CASFHJ010000281.1 GCA_949294425.1 uncultured Campylobacter sp. | reverse complement strand
AAAGATATGAGGATAAAAAAATTCATCTTATTATAGGAGGAGATGACAAGGGAGTTGATTTAAGCCCCTTGTTTTCTTTTATGAAAAAGTATGATATAAAGCTTTACATTGTGGGAAGTGCCGAGCCTAGATTATCTGATTTAGCACATAATTTTTGCATACCTTATCTAAGATGCAAGGATATTAGCAAGGCTGTTTTAAATATAGATAAAGAGTTAAAAGAAAATGAAGTAGCCCTATTAAGTCCAGCCTGTGCCTCACTAGATCAGTTTAAATCCTACGCTCACAGAGGAGACTTTTTTAAGCAAGCCGTGAGAGCTTTAAAATGACTTTGGGAATAAATTTTATTTAAGTAAAATTTATTAAAATACTTTTTTATTTTTCAAGAAGAGGTTTTTATGCGAGGATACAAAATTTTTTCTGGTTCTACGAGTTTGGAATTTACAAAACAAATTTCTAAATGCCTATCCTTACCGATAAGCAATGCTAGTATAAAAAGATTTAGCGATGGAGAAATTAGCGTTCAAGTAGATGAAAGCGTTAGAGGTAAAGATGTATTTATAGTTCAAAGCACCTGTGCTCCTAGCAATGATACCTTGATGGAGGTTTTGATACTAACAGATGCCTTGCGTAGATCTAGTGCAAATTCTATAACGGCTATCATACCTTATTTTGGTTATGCAAGACAAGATAGAAAGGCTATGCCAAGAGTTCCAATAACAGCTAAATTAGTGGCAAATTTAATGCAAGTTGCTGGTATTGACAGGGTTGCTACTATGGATTTACACGCAGGACAAATTCAAGGCTTTTTTGATATACCGGTTGACAATCTTTATGGAAGCATAGTTTTTAACCAGTATATAAAAAGTAAAAATTTCAAAAATCCCATCATAGCAAGTCCTGATATAGGAGGCATAGCAAGAGCTAGATCTGTTGCTAAAAGCTTAGATATGGATATAGTTATCATAGATAAAAGAAGAGAAAAGGCAAATGAAAGCGAGGTTATGAATATCATAGGAGATGTTAAGGATAGAGAAGTAATCTTAGTAGATGATATTATAGATACAGCAGGGACAATAGTAAAAGCAGCCACAGCCTTTAAGCAAAATGGTGCAAAATCAGTGATGGCTTGTTGCACCCACCCAGTTTTAAGCGGACCAGCCTATGAAAGGATAGAAAAGGGCGAACTTGACGAGCTAGTGGTAACTGATACCATAAGCCTAAAACAGAGCTGCGAAAAGATAAAGATCTTAAGCGTAGCCCCTGTTTTTGCAGAAGTTATAAGAAGAGTTTATCACAACGAGAGTGTAACCTCATTATTTGTTTAAACTTTTTTTAAGCTCATCGCTTAAGATGAGTTTTTTACCATTTTTATCTATACTAACAAAGGTAGCCTTTGCAGATGCTAGGTCTTTTATCTCGCAAAAGCCTTCATCGCAAAGCCTTTTTACATCTATTTGCATGTCTATTTCCATAGAACTTTTTCCAAGCTTTACTATATCAGCATAACAAAGCACATAATCTCCCACAAGTATGGGCTTTTTAAAATTTATATTATCAACAGCAACGGTTACGCTTCTATTATGCGTAAATTCTTTCACAGCAACACCTGCAGCTAAGTCAAAAATTTTTGCTATCCAACCAGCACTCATAACAAAGGCATCACCTGACTTATCCTTTGGCATGGCTATGATTTTTATCTTTGCATCTTGCATATCTTATCCTTAAAAACCATTAATCTTTTTAAGCTCTTCATCTATGGGCTTTTTATTTCCGTCCTTATCCAAGGAAACAAAGGTAACCCTAGCACAACAAACAGGCACACACATAGCAAAGCCCTCCTCATTGATTCTATCAGAAATCACTTCCACATCAACGCTTATAGATGTTCTTCCTACCTTAACAACCTTAGCATAGCAAGTAAGCACATCTCCAACAAAGACAGGTTGCTTAAAAATCACCTTATCCATAGCAACAGTTGCAACTCTTTCTGGTGCTAACTCCCTAGCAGCCACGGTTGCAGCGAGATCAATTTGTGCCATTATCCAACCACCAAAGATATTTCCAGCTGGATTAGTATCACCTGGCATGGCGACTATACGAAGTTTAGGCTCTTTCACACCCTTAATGCTAAGCATAAATCCCTCCTTAATCTTAATTAAATGTATTATAATAAAATTTATAAAATGCCAAGGATAAAAGAATGAATAATTTTAAAGAGTTAGCAAAACTTAATCAAAAAATGCAAAACAAAATTTCCTCTTTATACGAAGAGCTTGATGAAAATAAAAATTTAAATAAAAGTGCTAGAAAGATTCTAAGCCTTGCAAACTTAGATGACACAAAAGAGCATAGATTAGCTGTATTAAAAAGGCTTCTTTCTTTAAAAGATGAAAATATCTTAGAACTCTTAAAAGATAAGAGCTTAAGATATGAAATTTACAAAGAAGTAGCTAGTTTTTACAGAAAAAAACAAGAAAAACTTATAGCTAAAATTTCAAAAAAAGCCCTGCTTGATGATTTTCATATAGAGCTTTTAAAGGCTGTGCATGAGATAGGACTTGTTATGAATGATTTTTACATAGCTTGGAGCAAAAAGGTTTTAGATGAAAATGCAAAATTTCTAGAAAAAAATTTCAAGGAAATAAATTTAGCGCTTGACTTTTTAAACAAAAATGAACTCTATCAAAAAGATAAGGATAAAAAGCCTTGCGAAAGATCTTATGGCGTGATAGATATAAAAAATGATGAGTTTAAATTTCTACCTTATAGCCTCGCCTTTAAAAAAGAATTTACAAGGCTTGAAAAGGTATTTAAAACTTCCTTAAAAAAACTTAAACAAAAGGTAAAAACAAAGGAAGATAAGGAGTATTTAAGCTATTTCAAAAAACTTAAAAAAGCATTTTTGCAAGAAAACAACGATAAGGTAGTAAGCTCTTGGCAAAAGGCTGAACTTGCTTGGCTAAAGATAAAATCACCCCTGCAAGTAGCTCACCCACTAGAATACTACGAGGATAAATTCACAAAGGCAGTAGCTCCAGAATGGGATATAAGGATAAGTCAAGATAGTGCTGTAAATAGTAAATCTTGTATAAAAAAACATAAAAACTCTTTTTTAAATATATATAAATCCTTAAATTTAAATGATGAAAGCTTAAAAAAAGAGGTCTTAAAAAATATAAGCAAAACCCAGCTTTACATATGCTCTCCTATGCTTTATTACGGGGCTGAGTTGAACGGGCTTTTTTCTGCTCAAGTTGTTCCAAATGATGAAAACGTAAGTGCTAAGTCTGGAAAAAAGATCTTTGCCTTTGTAAATTTCGTCTATGAAAATTCCAAAAAAGCTCCCTTTATGCAAATTTCAAGAGAGGTTTTTGAAGCTGATTTTTTGGATTTTTCAAGAAGAATTCTTTTTCAAGATGAGAAAAAATGGAAAAAAGTATATGAGGTTTTAAACATAGGACTTGAAATTGGGCATATATATTTTATAGCAAGAGATAGCGAACTTAAGATGAATAAAAGCGGCTATTTTAAAAATATAGAGGAATTTAAGGCAAGTGCTGGTGGGCTTATGTGCTTTTTTATGAATGAAAAAGA
>CASFHJ010000280.1 GCA_949294425.1 uncultured Campylobacter sp. | reverse complement strand
TCATCGCTTTCTACTATGCTTACATACTCACCTTTTGCCTCTTTAAAGCCCAAATTTAACTGATAGCCAAGACTTTTTTTAGGAGAAATGATAAGCCTTATCCTCTCATCTTTTTGTGCTTCTTTTTGCAAAAACTCCAAGGTTCCATCACTTGAATTTGCGTCTATGCAAAGAATCTCTAGCTCTTTTAAGCTTTGTTTTTGCACGCTTTGTAGGGCTTCTTGTATGTATTTTATGGAATTATAGCTAGGAATTATCACAGAAATTTTGGGATTTTGCATTATCTAAACCTTTCAAGCAAATGATTTTATAACAAGCTTAATTAAAAATTATTTAATCTTTTACATTTAAAATTTATAAAAACGCCTGTATTTAAGTAAAACTATAAGAGATACAAATAAAAGCAAGGCTGTAAAAATACAAAGAAAATTCCAACCAAAATAAGCATAATAAAAGCCCGGTATCACAGAACCAAAGGCTCCTCCACTATAATAAAAGGTGAGATAAAGCCCATTTGCCAAGCCCTTTTGTGTGGTGCTTAAATTTAGTAGAGCTGAAAATATGCAGTGGCATATAAACATTCCGCTACAAAATACAAACATAGCCACAAAATAAAGCTTAAAAGAAGTGCTAAGCATAAGAAAGCTTCCCGCAATAAAGACAAAAAGCCCAAAAATCGCTGTATTAAATCTGCTTCTAAAAAATTTTATGCTTTGCCCTATGAATAAAGAGCTAAAAACTCCGGTTAAAAAGCCCAAATAAACAAGCCCTATTTGAGTTTGCGTAATATCTTTAAATATATCCTTAAGATGAAAGGGTAAAAAAGAAAGCACAGACTGAAAGCAAAAAAACATAATAAAGACACAAAAAAACAAAAGTAAAAACCTAGTCTCTCTAAAATATGGAAGAAAATCCTTCAAGCAAACCTGCATAGGATTTGAACTAAGATCCTTAAATAAAAAAAATAAAAATGCACATAAAAGCATTAAAATAGCAAAGAAATTTAAGGCAAAATGCCAAGAAAAAAGATCGCTTAAATAAGAGCCAAAAACCCTGCCCACAAAGCCTCCAAAGGTGGTAGCTCCCACGTAAATGGCTACATTTTTTTGAGTATTTTTTTCATCTATACGGGTTAAAAGTGTCAAAAGTGCTGTAAGTATGGCTGGGATACAAAGGGATTGTAAAAACCTAAAACTTAAAAAGAAGTAAAAATCAGGGATTAAATTTGCTATGATTTGAAAGATAGCACAGGCAAATAAAGAAAAAATAAGTATCTTTTTTAGTGAAAATTTTTCAAGCAAATACCCATAAAGTAAGGGTGCAAGAGCAAGAGGTATTAAAGATATGCTAACTATCCAAGAAATTTCATGCAAGGATACGTTAAAATAAGTGGCTAGGTTTGCAAACATTGGTTGTGGAGCGTATAAAAGCGCTAGAGTTAAGATGGCTGTAAAGATTATTAGGCTTTTTAAGAAAAACATAAATTCTACTTTTTGCTTAAATTATACACTTTTTTATCTTAATTTAAAGTGTTTTACTTAAAATAATACAGCTAGAACTCTCACAAGGAAAAAATATATGTTTTTTAAATTTCTTATTTTAACTTTTTTGTTTATATCCTATTTAAATGCCTATATAAGTGGTATATATTTAATGCAAAATGATGAGAAAGAAAAAGAAAATATAGTAGAAATTTTCAAAAAAGAGGATAAATTTTATGCCTTTGGTTTTGCTAGAAGTGATGGTTCTATAAATGAGGATTTAGATAGTAAAAATCCAAACAAAGCTTTGCAAAATCGCAAAATAAGAGGCTCTGTTTTTTTAGAGCTTGAGTGTAAAAATGAAAAGCAGTGTTATGGAGAAATTTATAGCTTTAATAAGGCTAAGTTTTATCCTGTAAAAGCAGAGCTTAAAGATGAAATTTTAGAAGTAAAAATAGATCTTTTATTTGCCCCAAAAATAAAATTTAAAAAACTAAGCCAAAAAGAGGCTTTAAACTTTCAAGACAAAAGATTAAATATAAAAGATATAAAAACTAATATGAGGTAAAAAGTATGCAAGATGGATATGATGCTATAATTATAGGCTCTGGGCTTGGGGGGCTTAGTTGTGGGGCTACCTTGGCTAAAAGCGGTAAAAAGGTGCTTGTCTTAGAACAACATGATTTAATTGGAGGCTGTGCTACCTGCTTTAAAAGAAAGGGTATCTTAGTAGATGCTGGGCTTCATGAAATGGACTTTGGCACTCCCAAAACAGATATGAAGCATCTAGTTTTTAAAAAGCTAGATCTGTTTAAAAAAATAACTCTCATAGACTTACCTAGTGCTTGGACTATAAAGGTCTTAGATGAGAAAAAAGATGAAACTCTAAACTTTTTAATCCCTCACAAAAGCACAAAAGAGGCTTTAAAAGACTATTTCCCAGAGGAGAAAAAGGCTATAGATAGGTATTTTAAAAAGATAAATTTTCAAGCAAAATTAAATTATAAATTCCCTTTTGATATGGGTTTTTTTGAATTTTTATTTGCTCCTTTTCACACTCTTTTTTTTCTTAGCCTAAGTGCTATTAGACAAAGAAAGGTAGGAAAAATGCTTGATTTTCTCACAAGAAATTCTAAGCTTAAAAAGATTTTAAATATAAATCTTGCCTACTATCACTACGATGCCTTTAAATTTAACTGGAACTACCACGCCATAGCCCAGACAAATTATTATAATCAAGGAGTCTATATAAAAGGCGGCTCACAAAGCCTTTCAGATGCTTTAACAAGCATTATAGAAGAAAACGGCGGAGAAGTGAAAACAAGAGCTGATGTAAAAGAAATCTTACTTAAGGATAATAAGGCTATAGGAGTACTTTACACAGATAAGGATAAAAACTCAAAGGAAGTTTTTGCCAAAAAAATAGTAGCAAACTGCGATCCTAGGATAGTATATGAAGAGCTTTTAAAAACTGATTTTACTAAGGATATAAGTAAAAATTTTGAGGCAAAGACCTCTTTGTTATCTGTATATATGATTTTTAATGAAAATTTAAGTGAAAAATTTAAGGATATGGATTATTCTACCTTTTGTCTAAGTGCTGAGTATTTTAACAAAGACTTTGATGAAAAAAGCGAGGATATGTTAGCCTTAGATATAGAAAAAAGAAATTTTGTCTTCGTAAACTACTCAAAAATAGACAGCGGATTAAGCAAAGAAGGTAAATATTTAGGAGTTATAACTAGCTTAAGTAGCTACGATGAATGGGATAGCTTAAGTAAAGATGAATACAGGGCAAAAAAAGAAAGGGTAAAAAAAGCCCTTGAAAAAAGATTAGAAGAAT
>CASFHJ010000279.1 GCA_949294425.1 uncultured Campylobacter sp. | reverse complement strand
CATAAGGATTTGTATGAACTTTGCAGTGTTATTTGGCGGAAATTCCTACGAGCATGAAATAAGTATAGTTTCAGCCATTGTTCTTAAAAAGGTTTTTAGGGGTGAAATGAGCTTTATTTTTTGTGATAGGGATAGAAATTTTTACCTCATAAGTCAAGATAAAATGAATGCTAAAACCTTTTCTTCTCTTTCTTATAAGAGAGAAAAAATGCTTTTTTTAAGACAGGGCGGCTTTTTTGAAAAAGGCTTTTTTAAGGAAAAAAAACTTGAAATTGATGTCTGTATAAATTTAATACATGGCAGAGACGGAGAGGACGGTAAGATAGCTTCTTTGATGGAATTTTTTGGTCTAAGATACATAGGTCCAAGACTTGAAGCCTCAGTTCTTTCTTATAATAAGGAGCTAACAAAGCTTTATGCTAAAAAAGTAGGCGTTAAAACCTTGCCCTACTATGTCCTAAGAAAAAAAGACAAAGAATACAAAGAGCCAAAGTATCCTTGTATCTTAAAAGCCTTAAGGCTTGGAAGTAGCATAGGTTTAGCTGTGGCTAAAAACAAAGAGGAATTTGAGTATGCAAGGGATTTAGCCTTTGAATTTGACGATGAAATTTTGGTAGAAGACTTTATACAAGGGGTTAAAGAGTATAATTTAGCAGCCTGTAAGATAAAAGATGAAATGATTTTTTCCATCATAGAAGAGCCCAAAAAAAATGAGCTTTTAGACTTTGAACAAAAGTATTTATCATTTTCTTCTAGCACTGGAGCTAAGGAAGCAAAAATAAGCGATGAGCTTAAAAATAAACTAAAAGAAGCTTGCGTTAGAATTTATGATCCTGTTTTTAAGGGAGCTTTGATAAGATGTGATTTTTTTGTCATAGACAATGAAGTTTATTTAAATGAGATAAATCCAAACCCCGGCTCTTTGGCAAATTATTTGTTTGATGATTTTTCTATAATCTTACAAAGACTTGGAAATAGCGTAAAAAATGAAAAGCATATAGATATAAACTATAGCTTTTTACACTCTATAAATGGACAAAAATCCAAACTTTAAAAGGAGAGTTTATGAAATTTTTAAGGACTTTTTTTACAAGAACAAAAAGGTATAAGCAAAATTTAATCTTTATAAGAGATAGTTTAAAAAATGATATGCCACTTAAAACAGCTTTTGTAGAAAGGCTTTTAGAGGATAAAAAGCAGCCTAAAGAAATAAGATCAAAGGATTTTTTAATTTTTAGCTATGAGACTTGCTATTTTTTAAAAAATCACAATATAGGTGATTTCATACAAAGTATAGCTACTAAAAATGCCTTAAAAAAATGTTTTAAAGAGCCTTCCTTTAAATACGTAAATAGAGATAAGCTTTTTTATGAAACGGGGGGGGGGGATTGCGGTAATGCAAGGCTATTTTGCCGATGCTTATCATTTTTTACCAAATAAAAATACAAAACCCGTATACATAGGCACTCATTTTTCTGACTTTGCACAAGACTTTTTACTTTATTTATTAAGCTTTAATAAAAATTTTTTTAATGATATTAAAGAGCTTGGTGCAAGAGATGAATTTACTATGAATTTTTGTGATAAAATAGGGATAAAATCCTATCTCTCTAGATGTCTAACTCTCACCCTTGATAGAAGAAAAGATGCGAGTTTTAATAAGGTATTTTTTGTAAATTTTGATAAAAAATACTTTAAATTTGTTCCCAAAGAGCTTTTTAAAAATGCCGAGTTTATAAATCAAAAGCAAAACTACACTTATAATGAGCCCTTTTTGCATGAGCATTGGTTTAAAAAAAGTGAGGATTTGCTTAATAAATACAAAAATGAAGCAGCCTTAGTTATAACCACTGCCTTACACTGCGCTTCTCCTTGCACTGCTATGGGAATTCCTGTGGTTTTACTTTGTGAAAATGAGGAGCAAATGGGTAGGTTTTCAGCCTTAAAAAACATAATACCAATTTATAATTTAGATGATTTAAAAAATAAAAATATAAATTTTTATCCAAAGGCTGTGGACATAGAAAAACTCAAAGAATACATGCTTTTAAATTTAAGACTTAGCATACAAAAGGCTCAAAACTTAGATATAGACGAGGCTTTATTAAAAGATACTAGAGAAAAAATTTCAACTTTTAAAGTATAAGCATAGCATCGCCATAAGAGTAAAATTTATACCCTTGTTTTATGGCTAAATCATAAAGTTCTAGGGTTTTTTTTCTACCTATAAAGGCTGATACTAGCATTATTAGGCTTGATTTTGGTAGATGAAAATTAGTGAGTAAATAATCAACTCTTTTTGGTGGATTTTTAGGGTGTAAAAACAAGGAGCAAAGCCCCTCTCTTTGCTTTGTCCTTATGAAATTTTCTATGGTTCTTGCACTTGTTGTGCCTATGGCTAAAATTTTTTCCTTGCTTAGTAAAATTTTTTCTAGCTTTTCATCTATGAAAAAGGCTTCCTCGTGCATTTTGTGCTCTAAGATCTTTTCGCATTCTACATTTTTAAAGGTTCCTGCTCCTATATGTAGACTTAGATAATAGATCTTGTGCTTTTTTTCAAGCTCTTTCATCATCTCTTTTGAAAAATGCAAAGAAGCCGTAGGAGCTGCAACTGAGCCTAAATTTTTTGCAAAAATGCTTTGGTATAAAAACAAGTCCTCTTTTTCATCTTCTCTTTTTATGTAAGGCGGCAAGGGCATGTGCCCATTTTTTTCTAAGAAAGCTAGAATATCTTTGTGATTTAGCCTTTCTTTTTTGAAAAATTCTACCTTTCTAAGCCCGTCCTCAAAAAGCTCTAGCACCCTTGCCCTTGCTCCCTCATCAAAAAGTAAAATATCTTCTTTTTTTACCCTAGCCTTAATTTGAACGATAAACTCAAAGTCATTTTCTGCCCTGTGAAAAAAAAGCTCACACTTAGCTCCGCTTTCTTTTTTGCCAAAAATTCTAGCCTTTATTACCTTGCTATCGTTAAAAACTAGCACACAAGGCGGTAAAATTTCGCACAAATCCTTAAATTTAAGATGAGAAATTTTATCCTTGCTCCTTTCATAGACTAAGAGTCTTCCTTCTTCTTTTGGAATGCTAGGGTATTTTGCTATTAAATTCTCATCTAGTTTGTAATCGTAATTTTTTAGGTATATATCCTCATCACTCACGATTTACCTTTTTTGCTATGTATATAGAAAGTGCGTAAAGTAAGCATAAAGGAAGTGCCAGTAAGAACTGAGATAAGATATCAGGCGGGGTCATAAGTGCTGCAAAGATAAAGATTAGTAGTATTGCTATTCTAAAATGTCTTTTTAAAAAATTAGCATTTACTATGCCAAGTTTTGCTAAAAAATACGTAAATATAGGCATTTCAAAGGCTAGGGCAAAGGCTAACAT
>CASFHJ010000278.1 GCA_949294425.1 uncultured Campylobacter sp. | reverse complement strand
TAAAATCTTACATAGCAACCATAATGCTATAGAAAATCAACCCTTTCTTACTCCCAAAGAAGCAGCCTTGTGGGCGAGTAGCTATCTAGGCAAAAAGGTTACAAGCTCAAATATTGCTTATCTTATCAATTATGGCAAAATCGCCAATCACGCTAGTAAGCCTAAAGAAAGCCTTGTGTGCAAAGAGGAATTACAAAATTACTATGATGTGCTTTTGCAGGATAAAGAGCTATCTCACCCCCCCTTTCTTTTTCACAATTTAAAGAAGCACAAACCACAAAGCACATACACATACTCCACCCCTACGAAGGTAAATTTATACCGCAGCTTGTGGAGTATTTATTTATCTCTTAAGTTTAAATCGCTTATAAGCTTAGAGTATTTTGCATAGTCTTTTCTTTTTAGGTAGTTTAGTAGTCTTTTTCTTTTACCTACCATTTTTAACAAGCCTAAGCGAGATGAAAAGTCCTTTTTAAAGACCTTTAAATGCTCTGTTAAGTCAGAAATTCTAGCACTAAGCAGGGCTACTTGCACCTCAGTAGATCCTGTGTCCTTTTCTTTTCTAGCAAATTTAGAGATAATTTGCGACTTTTTAGCCGAATCCAAAGCCATTTTGACCTCCTGATTGGTATGATTTAAAAGCTAAGATTATAACAAAACAAGCAAAGATAAAGCTTAAATCATGAAAGTTTTTTTAGCTTACATATGAAAAAAGCTTGAGAATTTTCATCAGGGATTATTCTCTTTGCCTTTGAAAGTCCTTGTGAGTCCTTATTTTCAAGCCCTGCTAAATCAAGCTCTAAAAGCTCTAGCTTAAATTTAGAATTTAAGGCATTTTGTATTACCTCCTCGTTTTCCTCCTTACTAAGAGTGCAGGTGCTATAAACAAGCTCTCCGCCTATTTTAAGAGCATTTAGTGCAGAGTTTAAAAGCTTTTTTTGTAGCTTGGCTAGAGATTTTATCTCTTTTTTGTTTTTCTTAAAATCAAAGCCAAGTTTTGAAAAAGCCGAACAAGGTGCATCAAGTAAGATTTTATCAAAGCTTAAAGGCTTTAGCTTTCCTATCAGTAGGGCATTTTTTTGAAAAATTTTGGCATTTTTTACCCCGTATTTTTTTAGATTAGCCTCTAGTTTAAAAAATCTATTTCTATTAAGCTCCATGCAAGAAAGCTTGCCGTCATTAGCCATAAAATTTGCTAAATTTATACTTTTTCCGCCCGGAGCTGCACACATATCAAGCACTATATCATCTTTGCTTACATTTAAATTTTTAGCACAAAGATAAGATGAAAAATTTTGTATATAAAAAAGTCCTTTTGTAAAAGCAGAGCTTTTACTAGCCTTATTTTTGTCATTTATCTTGTAACAATACTCATCAATTTGCTTAAATTCTATATCTTTTTCTGTAAGTATCTTTTCAAGCTCTTTGTTTTGGCATTTTATCTTGTTTAAAAAGATACAAGCTTTTTTATCCTCTTTAAAATACATTTTTATTTTTTGAATCTCATCTTTGCTATAAATTTTTTCAAGCTCCTCTTTTAGATTATAAAGCATAATAATCCTTTAAAAACAAATAAGCAGCTAAAGAATCTGTTTTCCCGTCTTTTTGCATACCTTTTTTCTGCCTTAGTTTTGCTGCTTCTTTAGAGCTAAAACTTTCATCTATGAAATTTATCTCCCCATCAAAATCAAGCAAAGACACAAAGTGTTTTATCCTTTTTTCCATCTCTGTTTGTGCGTAAAAGCCAAGCGGTAAGCCAACCAATAATGATGAAATTTTATACTCTTTTAAAAGTTTTTTTATTTCTAAACTAGCTTGTTTTCTGTTTTTTCTAAATACCGCATTTAGTGGCATGGCTACTTTCTTATCTATGCAAAGTGCTATTCCTATGCGTTTTAAGCCTATGTCAAGGGCTAGGGTGTTCATTCTAAAACCCTTACAAAAGTTCCATTTATTTCAAGCTTTCCTAAAAGCTCGTATTCATAGACTAGGTTGCCAAATTTAGCCAGTATTTTATCAAGAGAATTTTCCTTTTTACAAAATTCTAAAAATTCATCTTTTTCTTCTTCTTTTGGCTGTGCAAAAAGCTTTACAAAGGCTTTAAAATCATTTATTAAACTAGCTTCTTTTTTGGCTAGTAATAAATTTGTGCCTTCGCTTTCATTTAGTCTTTGCGGCAAGACAAATAGTTCTTTTTTAAGCTCCTTACAAAGTCTAGCACTTTGCATAGAGCCGCTTTTTAAATCAGCCTGTGCTATGACTACCGCTTTGCTAAGAGCTATGATGAGTCTATTTCTAAGCAAAAAATCATAAGGCTTTGCCTTATAGTTTGGCTCATTTTCACTGATTGCAAGGGCGTTTTTGTAGAGCTCTTTTATGGATCTTTCATTGCTTCTTGGATAAATTTCATCAAGCCCATTTGCAAAGACTCCTATGCTAAGTGGCATAGCTCCTTCGTGTGCCTTTATATCAACTCCTATAGCTCCTCCGCTAACAACCACAACTCCAGCATTTTTAAGCATATTTGCAAGGCTTAAAACGCAGTTTTTAGTGTATACACTAGCCCTTCTTGAGCCTATTATAGCGATTTTAGGAGCGTTTAATAAGTCTATATTTCCCTTAAAATAAAGCTCTTTTGGCGGATTCTTAAGCTCTAAAAGCTCTTTTGGTATCTTTTTAATTATATTCATAAACTTCACTTAAATACACTAATTCTACCTCATTAAGCAAATTTTTACTTTGACTTAAGGCTTTAAATGTGTTTTTTCTTGGGTGTCCTATGGCTATGGCAAAACCTTGTTTTTTGGCTAAAGTTACGGCTTTTAAAAGTTGTTTTTTTATGTATTCTAGCTCATCTTTATTATCTAAAAAAATATCTCTTTTTATGTAGCTTTGCTTAAATTCTTTAGCTAAAATCCTTGCCTTGCTAGATCCTGTGGTAAGAGAATCCACAAAGATGAAATCATTTTCTTTAAAGGCTATGAAAAGTTTTCTCATAGCTTCTTCATCACTTGTAAAGAGGCTACCTGTGTGGTTATTTATAAATTTTAAGCCCTTAAAATCATTTTTTATCTTAGCTATTTTGGACCTTATGACTTCTTGACTATGGCTTGGTTTTAGGGTTTGTAATTCTTCAGCCTTAAATTTTACAGCTGCTAGAGGTAGATGAACCATGAAAAAGTCAAATTCTTTTGCGTATTCTTTTGTATTTGGGTGGTTTTTTGAACTTGGAAAAAAGGAGGGTATGAGTTTTAAACCAGTGTTTTTAAGAGCTTTTACTTGCTCTTTTGAGGACATATCATCTATTATGATGGCTAATCTTGGCTTTTTTTCTTTTTCTTCCAAGTTTTTTTTATCTATCTTGCTTAAATTCTTTTTTGAAAAATTTTGCTCATTTAGGTTTAAACTTATTTTTCCAAAGCCTAAATTTTTATAAGATCTTTGCTCTAATAAGCTTAAATTTAAATCTTTTAAGCTTTCTTTTTCAGGCTCTACTAAATTTTTTGTATCATCATTTACTTCAAAATTTATATAAAAATCATTGCTTAAGTTTTGTTCATAATCAACAAATAAGCCCTTTGTGATCTTTGTGTTTCCATTTTTTTCACTTGTTAGTGTTTTGTTATTTTCTATGAGTTCTTTGCTAGGATCTTTTTTGTATTTAGCAAAAGATACAAAGGATAAAAGTCCAAGCAAAAGGATAAAAAGCACAAAAAATATTATTTTTTTTGACATTAATACTTTCCCCTAACTAATATCACCTCAAAAAGCAAAAGGCGTTCCGTTTTTGTAATATTAACTACTTTGTGCTAAGATTAGGCTTTTTTGAAAGGTTAACTAATGAAAAAAATTTTTCTTGCTTTTTTACTTTTTTTCTCCTTATTAAGCACTGCTAAAGCTGAAATAGACGGCTTTTATTTTGGTGGCGGTTTGGGTTACGCCTCTGTAAATATAAGACCTCAGGACCTAAGCGGAGATAATGTAAATTTGCATTTTATATTAGGACATAAGCTTTTTTTTAACGAAAATGCTGGTTTAAGAGTATATGGAAATTTTTTGTATGATTGGATGAATGGGCTTCCTCCTGCGGCTGGAGACATTGCTTCTTATTATCATCTTGGAGCTAATGTGGACTTTTTGTATAATTTTATAAATCGAGGCTATACTTCTTATGGAGCCTTTGTTGGCTTAAATTTAGGCTTTACTTTTTGGAATACCACAAGCCTTGATACCTACTTAAATTTAGGCTTAAGAGCCGTTTTTAACGATACTCATTCTTTGGAATTAGCTTTTAGAGTGCCTTTTGAGTATCACACCTTAAATTCTGTAACAAATGTAGAGGGTAAGCAAGTTTTTAACCCTATGCTAAGATATGTTTATACTTTTTCTGAATACTACTAAGTAAAACCCTAGACTTGAAAGCCTAGGCAAGTTTTTAAAGCTCTTTTAATAAGCTTTTTATGTATTTTACCCCTCTTATAAGCCCTTCTTTTTGTAAGATTAAGAGTCTTTCTAGAGCTTCTTTGCTTACTTCTTGAGGGTAGTAATACTGCATTGCCTTAAGCTCATCAAACACGGGTTTTTCAAGCTTAAAAGCCCCCTTAACTTCACTCACGCCCCCGCAGCCTTTTTCTCTTTTAAAGGTAGCACAATAAGGATAGCATTGCTCTATATTTATCCTTTCTAAACCTCTTTTTTTAAGTAGCTTTAGCAAGGCTTTTATATCTATATTTCCCTCTCCTAAAGGCACTCCACAAACATAATTTGTATTATCTTCATTAAAAACTATATGATCCTTTGCATGTGTGCTTATGATAAAATCAAGCATATTTTCACAAGCCTTTACAGGCTCTTCATAAGCCATCATAGAATTTCCAAAGTCAAATAAAAGCCTCACTCTTTCGTGTTTTATTAAGGATAATAAATCAAGCAGATCCTGTGAGCTTTGATACTCGTGATTTTCTATGGCTAAATAAAGATCATTTTCCTCTAAAAGAGGTATCAAGGCTTTTATCTCGTCTTTTGTTCTCAAAAAATCTTTCTTATCAAAAACAGCATGAATTTTAGAATCATCATAAGCACCCTCACTAGCACTTTTTACCCTTTTGCTCTTATCTGTTAAGGGCACATAGCTTCTTATAATTTTTGCATTTAGTGCCTTACAAACCCTAGCTATCTTT
>CASFHJ010000277.1 GCA_949294425.1 uncultured Campylobacter sp. | reverse complement strand
AAAGAAAAGACAAAATCTCTTTTTGCTTGATTTTTTATCTTTTGTATATCGCTATCTTTTATATCCCCGTTTTTTAGCTTACCCAGTATCTTAAGCACCTCTTTTTCTACCTCTATGGCTTTAATCTTTGGGTTACAAACGCAGATTATAATGAATAAATTTTCATCTATACTATCATTACAAAAGGCATAGCTTTCGTTAACAAGAGCTAGTTCATCAACTAAAATTTCTTGAAAAATAGATGATTTTCCTGATGAAAGAAGCTCTGATAAGGCATTTAAAGCCACTATATCCTTGTGCTTAAAATTTGGTATCTTATACGCTATAGCAAGCATTTGAGTATCTGTTTCTTTGTGTATTTCTAATCTTTTTGCCCCATCTTGCTTTGGCTCTTTTTGGTGTAGCTTTGGTATAGTTTTGCTATTTTTTATGTTTTCAAAGTGTTTTCTAGCTAGTTCAAATACTTCCTTAGAGTCTATATCCCCGCTAACGCTTAATATGGCATTTTTTGGCTGATAATAAGTGCTGTGAAAATCCCTTATATCCTCTATCTTCCAGTTTAAAATATCATCTTTAAAGCCTATAGGGGTCCAGTGATAGGGGTGATACAAAAAGGCATTATTAAAAAGTCTAAAATAAAGATAGTAAAGTGGATTATTATCTGTTCTCCAAAGTCTTTCTTCAAAGACCACATTTCTTTCAGGTTGAAATTCCTCATCTTTTAAATTTAAATTAGCCATTAATTCTGAAAAAAGCCATAAGGATTTGTCTAAATTTTCTTTGGAGCATTTTATGTAGTAGTGAGTGTAGTCAAAGCCGGTACTAGCATTATTAATGCCTCCAAAGCCCTTAACTATCTCATCAAATTCTCCAGCTTTTAAATTCTTTGTGCTTTTGAAATTTAAATGCTCTAACATATGAGCTATGCCACTTTTTCCTAGCACCTCATTTCTTGAACCAACCTTATAAAATATATCAACACTTACAACTGAACTTTCCTTATTTACTGGAAAAGCGTATACTTCTAGCTTGTTTTTTAGTGTGGTTTTTTCAAAATTTATCATTTTAAATTTGCTCCAATAGCTTGTGATATGTGCAAGAAATTATCCTGCTTAAGTAGCGAGGCTATGCCATCATTTATTTCTTTTACCAAGGAAGGTCCTTTAAAAACTAATCCTGTGTAAACTTGCACTAAACTGGCTCCATTTTTTATCCTATCATAAGCACTTTTAGCACTATCTATGCCGCCACTTGCCACTATGATAGAGTCTTTAAAAAATTCCTTAGCTAGTTCTTTTAAAAACTTAGAGCTTTTTTCTTCTATGATTTTTCCGCTTAGCCCACCAAAGGTTCGGTTTGTATCTAGTAAGGAATAATCCGTGCTGGTATTTGCTAATATAAAGCCGTTTGCTCCTGATTTTAAGGCTTGTTCGCATATTTTCAAGGCTTCTTTTTTATTTAAATCAGGGGCTAATTTTATGAAGATAGGTTTTTTACTAAGCTCTCTTGCTTCTTTTAGTAGGGCTTGTAAAAAGTCCTCGCTTTGTAGGGATCTTAGATTTTTTGTATTTGGTGATGATATGTTTATAGTGAAATAATCGCAAAAATTATTAAAGGATTTGATAAGGGCAATATAGTCTTTTACGGCGTTTTCGTTGCTAGTTTCTTTGTTTTTTCCTATGTTTGCTCCAAGGGGGAGTATAAAAGGATAAAGATCTTTTAGTCTTTGTAAAATTTTATCCTTTCCATCATTGTTAAAACCCATAGAATTTTGCAGACTTTGTTCTTTTACTAGCCTAAAAAGTCTTGGTTTTTCATTACCTTTTTGAGGCTTTAAGGTAAGAGTTCCAAATTCTAAAAATCCAAAACCAAGCGCACTCATAGCTCTTAGCATGGTAGCATTTTTATCAAAGCCACCAGCTAGTCCCACGGGATTTGCAAAATAAAGTCCTAGAAGCTCTTGTTTTAGGCTATCATCATTTGTTATGTATTTATTAGCTAAGAAATTTAAAAGGGCTGGGTGTATAGCCTCTAATCCTCTTAAACTATACTCGCTTATCTTGTGTGCTAGTTCTGGCTCTAGTTTAAAAAGTATTGATCTTATTATCTCATACATGTTTTTACCTTGCTTTGAATTTTAGCTAAGAAAGCTTATTTTAACTTAAAAATCTACGCTTTTATCCTTGGCCTTAAATTTTTGATAAAGTTCGCATCTTTGTGTAAGCTCCTTATCTGTGCCTATGTCTATGATTTTACCTTTATCTAGTATAGCGATTTTATCGGCATTTTCTATAGTGCTTAATCTGTGGGCTATGATTAGTATTAGGTGCTTGTTTTTAAGCTCTTCAATGCTTTTTGTTATGGCTTTTTCGCTTTCATTATCAAGGGCTGATGTAGCCTCATCAAAGATGAGTAGGTCAGGCTTTTTATAAAGCGCTCTTGCTATTGCTATGCGTTGCTTTTGTCCACCGCTTAAATTTTTTCCATGTTCTTTTATCAGGCTGTGAATTCCGCCCATATTTTGCACAAAATCATAAGCATTTGCATCTTTTAAAGCCTGTTTTATTTTTTCTTCGTTAAATTCTTGTGAGTAGGCTACATTTTGGGCTATACTTTCATTAAAAAGATAG
>CASFHJ010000276.1 GCA_949294425.1 uncultured Campylobacter sp. | reverse complement strand
TCTCCTTTTTATAAAGCTTTTTTTTATATGCAAAAAAAAGATTATGTTAATTTCTTTAATTCTTTACAAAAAACTAAAAATTGGTGGAAAATGCATAATTTTAAAGGTATGTCTCTTTTTCATTATGCTCTTTATATAAATGACAAAAACGCTATTTATATAATGCTTTCTAAGAAAGTAAAACCTAGCTTAGCAGAGGATATAGCTGAAGCTAGACTCTTAGATTTTATAAAAAATATACAAGAAAAAGGGCTTAGCTTAAATTTAAGTGAGTCAGAAAAAAGGGACTTGCTTTTTTTAAGGCTTGGAAAAAATGCTATATTTAAAGCACATAATGGTTTAAAAAACATAAAAATAAGACTTGATTTTTTAAGTTCTATAAGCTTTGCTTCTTTTTGTGCTAATGAAGAAATTGTAAAGCTTTTACTAAAAGAGGGTGCAAGTTTTGATGATTGTTATATGCTTTTTAATGATGAATTTTATCCTGAAAGCTTTGCTTTGATAAATGATAATTTTATACTGCTTGATTATTTTCTTAAAACCTTTCCTAAAAGTAAGGAAAGATTAAAGAAATTTTATGATAAAAACTATGTTGATAAAGCCTGTTTATATATACTTTTTGATGATCTTACTAATCTTAAAAAGCTTAAAAAATATAAGCATAATTTTAGATTATTTTCTTTAGCTCTTATCTTACAAAAAGTTTTGATTTTAGAGTATTTGCTGAAAAATTATTTAAGTTTTTTAAATGCTAAAGAGAAAGAAAGCTTACTTGAGCTAAGTATAAAATTTAATAAGCCACAAAGCTTTGCTAAACTAAGTGAGTATAAAATCTCATCAAATACAAGTTTTTTTAATGCAGTTTGTGCTAATTCCAAGGATATAGTTAAATATATCTTAGATAATGGCTACGAGATAAATCCTAGCGAGATGCTTTATCTTTACTATCTTTGGTTTGATAGTAAGAGTGAGGAGCTTTTTGAGACTCTTAAAAATATAGGTCTTGACTTTAAAGATAAGGAGGGAGAAAGCCCACTGATAATAGCTGCTAAGTATAATATAAGCTGGGCTGCATTTGAGCTTATAGAGGCTGGAGCTGATAAGAATATAAGAGATAATGAAGGTAAGGACGCCTTATTTTATGCGAGGCAGAATAAAAATAAAGAGCTTGTAAAGATGTTAGAATTAGAACTTGAGTGATATTTTAAAGATCTTTTTCAAGTAAGCTTATAAAATTTTTAACATCTAAGGAAAAAGAGCCAACCAAAACCCCTCCACATTCTTTTATGGATAAAATTTCATCTATATTTTTATCATTCACGCTTCCTCCATAAAGCAAACTAAGCTCTGTCTTTGTGCGTAAAAAAGAAAGAATTTCAGCTATATCCTCAGTATTGGCACTAAGTCCCGTGCCTATGGAATATATAGGCTCGTAAGCTAGTATTAGCTTTTCATAGCTTAGATCTAGGCATTCAAGTTGTTTTGTTAAGAATTCCTTTGTTTTATTATCTTTTTTTGTCTTTAAATCCTCGCCTATACAAAAAATAATATTATAAGCATGCTTTTTTGCAAAGTCAAATTTAGCCTTTATAAGCTTATCATCATCTCCTAAAGCCCTTCTTTCTGAATGTCCTATCAAGACAGACTTTATCTTAAATTCATCTAAATGCTCTTTGCCAAGCTCTCCTGTAAATGCCCCATTTATGCAAGGGTAGAAATTTTGAACCCCTAGTTCAAAGTTAAAAAGTCCTTGTATCAAAGCTACGCTGGGAGGAAATACAAAGACTTCTTTTTTATTTGAAGCCAAAAATTCATTTAATTTCTTCGCGTAAAGCTCAAAAGAGGCTCTGTTGTGATTACATTTTAAATTTGCTGCAAATATCATTGCTTTATCCTAAGTGGCTTGACTCCCGGTAATTCCTTGCCCTCTATTAGTTCCAAAGAAGCACCACCACCAGTTGATATAAAGGTCATCTCATCAGCATCTCCAGCCCTAGATACTACATCAGCGGTATCTCCTCCTCCTACAACCGTTGTGGCGTGGCTTTCTGCTATATAATGACTCATTTTTATGCTACCTTTGCTAAATTTATCTATCTCAAAAACGCCCATAGGTCCATTCCACCATATAGTGTGTGCATCAGCTATGGCTTCTTTAAAAAGTCTTACACTAGCAGGACCTATATCAAGCCCCATGTAGCCACTTGGTATCTCTTGACAGGGTGAAAAATGTATGGTTGCATCTTGTGAGCAAGTTTGTGCGCTTACCACATCAACAGGTAAGTAAATTTTTACTCCTAGGTTTTTACCTTTTATTAAAATTCTATTTGCTTCTTCTATTAAATCTTCTTCTAATAAAGAATTTCCTATATCAAAACCGAGTGCTTTTAAAAAGGTAAAAGCCATTCCACCGCCTATTATCAGTTTATCCACCCTTGGAAGTAGATTTGTAAGGGCTTGAAGTTTTCCGCTTACCTTAGAACCACCAACTATGGCTACAAAAGGTCTAGCCGGTCTTTTTATCAAATTTTCAGCAAAATTTATCTCTTTTAAGAGTAAAAAACCAGCTGCTTTTCTATCATCACTAAAAAAATTAGTTATAGCCTCTACGCTAGAGTGCGCTCTATGACAAACCCCAAAGGCATCGTTTATATAAACTTCAGCCATACTTGCTAATTCCCTTGCTAGTTTTTCATCATTCTTTGTTTCACCCTTTTCAAAGCGTAAATTTTCAAGCATTAAAATTTCGGTAGGAGCTAAATTTTTAGCCTTTGTTTTTGCATCTTCTCCCACTATGTCTTTTGCCATTAAAACATCTTTTTTTAGGAGTCTAGCAAGTCTTTTAGCCACTGGTTCTAAGGAGTATTTTGAGCTGATTTCTTTTGGACGTCCAAGATGAGAGGCTAGTATCACCGCACAGGAATTATCTAAGCAGTATCTTATCGTAGGTATTGCTGATCTTATGCGTCTATCATCTGTTATATTTAAAAACTCATCTTGAGGGACGTTAAAATCACATCTTATTAATACCTTTTTTCCAGCTAAATCTATATCTTTTATAGATATTATCTCATTTTTTTCTTCGCTCATGAGATCTTGCCCTTTAGTTTTTATCGGCTATGTAAACAGCCATATCAACAAGTCTTGAAGAATATCCCCACTCATTATCATACCATGCTATTATTTTTACAAAATCATCGCAAATTACCTGAGTTAAATCACTTGCAACTATGGCTCCATAAGCTGAGCCTATAAAATCACTAGAAACCCTCTCATCATCATCTACTGCTAAAAGCCCTTTTAAGCTCGTATTAGCAGCCTTTCTAAAGGCTTCATTCAACTCATCTTTGCTTACCTTTTTTCCAAGCTGTGCTGTTAAATCAACGCTTGAAACATCTATAACAGGCACACGCATACTTTGTCCATGAAGTTTTCCATCAAGTTCTGGCATAACAAGTCTCATAGCCTTTGCAGCACCGGTTGAGGTTGGTATTATATTTTGAGCTGCGGCTCTACTTCTTCTTTTATCTTTTGCCTTTGCGTCTATTATACTTTGTCCGTTAGTGTAGGCGTGTATGGTTGTCATAAGTCCTTTTTGAATTTTAAAATTATCCTCTAAAACTCTGCAAACAGGACCTAAGCAATTTGTAGTGCAGCTTGCATTCGAGATTATTTTTTCACCCTTGTAAGACTTAGAATTTACGCCCATTACGTAGGTTGGGGTATCATCTTTTGCCGGTGCTGACATTATTACCTTTTTTATACCTTTGTCTATGAAGTCTTTGCATTTTTCAATCCTTAAATTTGCACCCGTGCATTCTAAAACTATATCAGCACCATAGGCAGCAAAGTCAAGTTCCTTTACCTCTCTGCTTTTAAAAACCTTTATTTTTTTACCATTTATTAGCAAGTCTTCTTTGTCATTATCAACATCGCCATCAAAAACTCCATGCACGCTGTCGTATTTGAAAAGATATTTTGTAAGCTCTATGTCAGT
>CASFHJ010000275.1 GCA_949294425.1 uncultured Campylobacter sp. | reverse complement strand
ATATCAAGGTAAATCCAAGCGATATAAAGTCAAAAAATACCGCAGCAGTTATGGTTACAGCAAATTTACCAGCCTTTGCAAAGAGTGGAGACAAGATAGATATAACAGTCTCATCTATGGGCGATGCTAAGTCCTTGCAGGGAGGCACACTCTTACTTACTGCTTTAAGGGGGATTGATGGTGAAATTTATGCCATAGCACAAGGAGTTGTATCTGTGGGTGGCATGAGTACTGGTGTTGGAGGCAGAGGAGGCAATCACTCAACTAGCGCAAATATCATAGGTGGAGCCAGTGTGGAAAGAGAGATAGTGTATAATTTCGCAGAAAATTCAAATTTAACACTTAGCTTAAAAGAAGCCTCTTTTAAAACTGCAAATGATATACAACAAGCCTTAAATTTTTCTTTTGGCGATGAGGTAGCACAAGCACTTGACTCAAGAACTATAAGGCTAGTAAAGCCAGATGATTTTTCAGCAGTTGAATTTATGGCTAGGGTTTTGGAGCAAGAGGTTGATTTTAAGCCAGAAAGTAGGGTGATTATAGATGAAAGAACAGGCACTATAGTAGCTGGGGTAAATATAGAAGTAGAGCCTATATTAATCACTCATAAGGATATAACCATAAAAATAGAAGCAAATTCAAACCTAGCTCTAGCACAAAATGAGCTTGATATGAAAGATGGTTCTATAATAGATCCTAGTTCAAATACAATCAGAATAAATTCGCAAAAAACAACGGTTGCAAATGTGGCTAGAATGCTAAATAAACTAGGGGCTAGTCCAAGCGATATAATAGCTATAATGCAAAATTTAAAAAGAGCTGGTGCTATAAGTGCTGAGTTGGAGGTGATATAATGGTGATTGATAATTTTTTGGCTAAATATAATTCCACTTTAAGCTCAAACCTCGTAGAGAGTAAAAAAAGAGAGCTTGAAAATATAAAAGACAAAGATAATGAAGAAAATTTTGATAAGGCTTTAAAGGAGCAAACAGATGCCTTTGAAGCCTTTATGATTAAAAGCGTACTTGATGTATCTTTACAAGATAAGGTTTCTATCTTTGAAAAGGATAAGGCTAGTGATGAAATTTACTCATCAATGTATAATGATACTATGAGCAAGGCTTTAAGTGGAGGTATGGGTTTTTCAGAACTTTTATTTAATTTTTTAAAGGAAAGGTCTTAAGTTTTTTCCTGCTTTGTCGATATAGGTTCTAGCTAAGTTTATTCTTAAGGAGCTAGATATGGTTAATGCGGTCAAACAGGGTTTTGTTGCGAGTGCAAATCTTAGCACTTCAAATCAAGTAAATAAAGAAGCAAAAACAGAGCAAACTCAAAGAACAGACAATGATAGGCTTTCAAAGATAGCGCAAGGGCTTAAAAACGGAGAGTATAAGCTAGATATGGACGCTACAGCTAAAGCCATCGCTGAAGAATTACTTTAAAGCTCTTCTCCTTTGAGTTTTGCTTAAAAGGAGAAGATATGATTAAAAAATACCTAGATGAGAGCAATGCTCTTTTAGATAAACTAATAGAACTCACAAAAGAAGATATACAAAATATCAAAAATGCAAAACATGATACTCTTGCAAAAAGTGTAGAGGATAAAAACAAACTCATAGCTGATTTTACCTTTGTTAAGAAAAATTTAGATGATGCCTTGATAAGTTTAAGTGAGAATGGAACTAAGGATCTTGCAAGTTTGCTTGATGATGAGGATAAGCAAAAGCTTGGTGAATTTAAGAAAAGATTAAAAGAGCTACATGGCTTAAATAAAGAATATGCAAGATTAGTTGTTGTAGTGAAAGGCTTTTTTGATGGACTTCTTAACACTATGTTTGATACACAAAGTGGAACAGATAATGCTTATGCTAAGAAAAACACAGAGGTAGAATCTCTTTTTAAAATTAACGTTTAAAGGCTTAAAATGGGTATATTTGCTACCTTGTATCAAGGCGTATCTGGTCTTAAAGCTTCAGAACTTCAAATTTCAACTACGGGTAATAACAT
>CASFHJ010000274.1 GCA_949294425.1 uncultured Campylobacter sp. | reverse complement strand
CTCTTTTAGCTTGTTAAGCTTTGAAATTTTTTCTAAATTTTCATCATAAGAATTTGTATTTTTATAAGCTTCTTTTTCAAGCTTATTTAAAAGTGTGCTTAAATTTTGCACTTTTTCGTTTTGGCTCTTTTCATAGCTATGTAGTTTTTCATTTAAAAAATCATAAAAGCTCTGATTTATGGCTAAATTTTTTAATAACTTAGCTAGATTAAAATTTCTAAAAGCCTCATTGATACAGGAATCAAGCTCATTTTGTATGCTTACAATATCAAGCTTTTTTTGTATTATATTTGATACTTGCATTCTTAGGATAGAAAAATTTTCATCATCAAAAATATTTTCTATGGCTTTTGAAATCTTAAGCTTAAATTCATCAAAGCCCGTATCAAAGTCATCTTGTAAAAATTCATACTTAAGACAGAGGCTTTCTTTAAGCTCTGAAATTCTTTTTAAATTCTCAAATTTAATATCTCTTAATATATCATTTATCCCGTCTTTTGTGCTTATATCCACTATGTTTAAAATTCTACTTAGCTTTGGCTTTTCGTTTTTTATCTTTGTGTATTTAAGCTCTTCTATGAGTTTTTCTCTTAGTCTTTTTGCTAGTAAAAAAACTAAATTTTCAAGTCCATTTTCTATATTTTCAAGCTTTAAAAAAACAGAGTTAATCTCCTCTTTAGCCCTTAAAAGCTCTTCTTGCTCCTTTTTAAGCTTAAGCAAAAGCTCTGCATTTTTCTCACCTATGCCCTCTTTGCCCTCTTTTATCATTTTATTTTGAGTTTCATATTCAGCTAAAAGCCTGTTTAATTCTAATAATAATTCCTTTTTATAAGAATTTAATGCAAGCTTACTTTTTTGTCCTGAGTAAAGCTCTTTAAAAAGATAATCTTGAAATTCTTTTATACCGCTTTTGTCAAAGGCTTTTTTATCCACTAAGCCCTTGTAAAAATCATTTGCAAGTTTAGAACTTACGCACAAAAAGTCTATATTATAAATCAAATTTTCATCTAAGTCTTTTAGGCTTTGCTTTAAGCTTTGCTTTGTATAGTTTATAACCTCTTGCAAGTCCTTTTCGCTAAGCAAATCAGACTTTGTTAGCAGTATTAAAAACTTAGACGAAGGGGAGTTTAAAACGCAGTTAATCAAAAAGTCTAAATCCTTTTGACTTAGACTTTGAGAGGCATTCATAAGGTGTATTAAAAAATCACTTTCTTTTACATACTCATTTGTTAGGATCTCTCTTTGCACTATCACATCATCAAGCCCCGGAGTATCTACTATGGATATATTATTTTCTAAAAATTCTAAATCACTTTTTAAATCTATCTTTTTTATCAGGGCTGAAAGCTTATTTTTAGCAGAGCTAAACTCCTTTATCTCCTCAAGTTTTATATCCTTTGTTAAAGCCTCTTCTTTCACATACTCATCTATATTTATCTCTTGTGAAAGCTCTTTTATAAAGTCTTGTAAATCCTTGCTGTATTTAGAGCTTTTAATGATATTTTCCCACTCCTTTTTACTCCAAAAATAAAGCCTAGCTGTATTTTCTTTACCATATCTTAAAATGCTTAAGTTGGCTGTTTCTGGGATATTTGAAGTGCCTAAAAAATCCTTTTTTAGCAAGGCATTTAAAAGGCTTGACTTACCGGCATTCATAACGCCTGTTACGGCTATGTTAAATTCTAAGTTTTTAAATTTTTCTAAGGAATTTTTTAATCTTTGCCTACTTTGCTGACTAAGACTTAATTCTTGAAGTTCTAAATTTATAAAGTCTAACTCTTTAAAACTATCTTTGTGCTTAGCCACCCTATCAATTTTATCTAAATCTAGGCTTTGTATAAAGCTTATAACTAAAGAAGTATCTGAAATTTTTCCTAAAAGTTCTAAAGCCTTAATAAGCTCATCTTTATCTACAAAGCCGCTTTCTAAAAGCTTTATAGTGCAAAGCTGTGCTTCTTGCATGTTAAAAATATCAACTCTTAAAGAAAGTTTTTTAAATATATCCTTAAATTCCTTTAGGAGAAAATATCTTTCGTAATTACTTGAATTTACACTTAATATAATGGCTAGTTCTGAAGTATCTAAGATATTTTTATCTTTAAAACTTGCATTTTGATCCAAAAATTGCAAGTGATCCTGCCAAGTTTGCTCTAAAAAAAATTGTATATCTCCCTTTTTGGGGGAGATTTCATCACTTATCTTTTTGTGCAACAAGCTGTCTTCTCATATAAGCTATTTTGCTTTGTAAAGGTAGATCTTTTGGACAATTATCCTCACAAGCAAGTAAGGACATACAGCCAAAGACTCCATCATCATCTCCAACAAGCTCATAAAAATCTTGCACACTTCTGTGATCATGCGGATCTTGCAAGTATCTAGCAGCTCTTAAAAGACCTGTTGCTCCTATGAAATTTGGTCTCATTAACTTAGTAGCACAAGAAGCAAGACAAA
>CASFHJ010000273.1 GCA_949294425.1 uncultured Campylobacter sp. | reverse complement strand
TGACAAAGACTCAAGGGTGGCGAGTGAAGTCTTTGTCGCAGGAAATAAAGTTGTCATCGGTGGCGAGGTAAAATCTAGGCATAAACTTAGCAAAATAGATTATGATGAGCTTGTTAAAAATGCACTTGCAAAAATAGGCTATGACGGAAGATCCGCCTTTACAAACAAGCAATGCTTACACCCTGACGATTTAGAAGTTCTAGTTTTCTTAAACGAACAAAGTCCTGATATAAATCAAGGCGTAGATCAAGAAAGTGGCGAAATAGGCGCTGGAGATCAAGGCATAATGTTTGGCTTTGCAAGTTGCGAGGCTGATGAGTATATGCCAGCAGCTATTTCTTACGCTAGAAAGCTTTGTGATAAGGTTTATAATTATGCGAGAAAAAACCCAGATAAACTAGGAGTTGATATAAAGACCCAAGTTACTATTGATTATACAAATAAAAGCAATTTTGAAGAATGCAAACCACAAAGTATACATACTATAGTTGTTTCTGCTCCTTGCGTTGAAAGCATGGATATAAAGGATTTAAGAGAGCTTATTATGAAGCTTATCTTAGAAAGTGAATTACCAAAAGAGCTTTTTAAGCCTGAAAAAACCAGAATTTTAATAAATCCTACCGGTAAATACGTAAATCATAGCTCCTTACATGATAGCGGTTTAACAGGTAGAAAGCTAATAGTTGATAGCTTTGGTGGTTATTCTCCAATTGGAGGCGGAGCGCAATCAAGCAAGGATTATACAAAGGTTGATAGAAGCGGACTTTATGCTGCAAGATGGCTTGCTAAAAACATAGTAGCAGCTAAGTTAGCTAAAAAATGTGTAGTGCAACTAAGCTATGCCATAGGAGTTGCAGAGCCAACCTCTGTGAGTGTGGATTGCATGGGGACAAATAATGGCGTAGATGATAATGTTTTAAGTGATTTTGTCATGAAAAACTACTCTCTTACTCCAAACTGGATAAAAAATAAATTTAAGCTTGATAAGCCTAGCAAAGATAGCTTTTTATACGCTGATGTGGCGGCTAGAGGACAGGTTGGGCAAAAAGACTATCCTTGGGAAAAGCTAGACGCTGTTAAGGATTTTGAAAGCTTGAAATAATAAAAAGGCTCTATTTTGAGCCTTTTTTAAGCTAAGAATTATTTTAAAAAGCTATGCGTATATTTATATTAGCTAACCAATCAAGGTTTAAAATCCCAAAAAAGCTTCTTTCAAATTCTAAATTTAAACGCACATTATCATTTATTATATAATCACTAGAAAGAGAGACAAACATACGCTTATCAGCTATACCTGCATACTCCCGTGCCCCAGCTGCATCGCTTAAAATTCTTGCTCCATAAGAACGCAAGTCAAAAGCCCCTCCTAGCCCAAAACGAAGCCCCATACCTTGATTACTTTCTTGGCTTTGTAAGTGTGCTAAATTTACATTAGAATCCACAAAAACCTTAGGCTTTGGCTTACTAAAAAAACGCTTACCAAAAAATAAGGCTGGTTTTAAGCTAAGAGGCATAGAATCTTTCATTTCAAGGCTCACGCTCTCATTTTCAAAACGCATTCCTTGCAAATACCCTGCTATAAATTCTAGCTGTGGCTCTATGTAAAAATCCTTATTAAAATCATCAAGATATAGCCTATAACCACTTTCAAGGCTTAAAAGCAAGGTATTAGAGCTATTATTAGTATTTAAAGTGCTTATCCCGCTAGTAGCACTTGGGATAAAACTAGCCCTTACCTCATGTGCCTTATACACATATCTAAGAACACTATCAAAATAAAGTCCGCTATCAAATAAAACACTAGCGTATCCTCCCACGCCGTAACCATCACTTCTGGCATTTACAGCACTATCTTCTATGGTGTTACGCGTGTAAGAAAGCATAGCACCTGTGTAAAGCACTCCTTTTTCAAAATCAAAATTATAATCCCCTCCTAGCTGAAGCTCGTAAAAATTCCCTCTGTAATTAATATCGCTACTGCCCCCGCCAAAATTTCTCATCCAAGCACCCGCTGCCTTTGGATTGTCTCTTAGCTCTCCCATACGCTTTTGGAGATTATTCCATTCTATTACATAGCCCAAAAGCACTTGATTAAATAAGCCATTAGCGCGGTTTATAGACTCTGTGTTTGGATTTAGGCTAAAATAAGAACCACTATTTTGTGTAGTATTATCGCTACTATCTCCTGAATTTCCTGTGTTTGCACCATTTCCAGTATCTCCTGAATTTTCTACATTATCGCTATCTTCTGTGCTATCTTCTATGTCAGAATCACCTGTATTACCGCCCACCATATCAATCTTTTCTAACTTCCACTGCGCCTCATTGTTTTCGTGGCTAAAGCTAATATTTGGAGTATAGGTGCTAAAGCCATCTTTTATGTCTAAAATTTCAAAAAAGTCCTTATTTAAGGTATTAGCTCTATCTTGCAAGGAAGCTAAAAGTAAGCTTTTAGGTAGGGCATTAGAGCTTGAAGTATCTAAAAAATACAACATAAGCTTATTATTACCTCCCTGTGTATCTTGTGTAGATCTTATGCTTTGTGCTGTGTTTTTTTCTAAATCTATGCCAAGATTAAAGCTTGTATTATAGGCATTTAAACTTTGTGTAAGTAAGTTACCATTTATCAAAGTATCTCTAGTATCAAGGCTTTGTATATTAGTAATATCTCCATAAATTTTAGACTTATTAAGTTTTAAATCATTTATGTAACTTATGCTGCCTTGAAGGCTTGTATCGCTAATATCTACATTATTTATCCCATCAAGAGCATTTATACTGCCTTGCATACTCATCTTACTAAGTGTGGCAGTGGAGCTAGAGAGGTTGAGATTGCCTACGAAAAATACATTATTAGCATTAATGGCATTGCTTGTCTTTCCTCTTTGTAAATTTTGCTCAAAACGCATATCATTTCCTGCTGTGTAGGTGGGATTGCCACTACCTGTATTATTTCCGCCCTGCACTCTTGTGCTTACATTATCACCATCATTTTCATCTAGCCACACCTCATCGCTTCCTAAATTCAGGGTA
>CASFHJ010000272.1 GCA_949294425.1 uncultured Campylobacter sp. | reverse complement strand
AAGGACTTGTTGGCAAAGCTTTGAAAAAGGAGATTGTGGAGGTGAAGTAGACAAAGAGCTTATAGATAGAGTGGGAAATCAATTTAAACATGCCTCTACCTTAGAGCATCTAAACTATACCTTTTATATACAAGGAATTTCAAGGGCTTGTTTACAGGAGTTAGCAAGACATCGTCATGCTAGTTTAAGTGTGAAAAGCACAAGATACACCTTAAAAGAGCTAAGAAAAGAAGAAGAATTTAAAGAAATAAATAAAAATTCACAAAAATACCTAGTGCTAACAGGGAATAAAGCTGTAGACATGGCATCTTTAAAGGCTCTTGAAAATTTAAGACAAATTTTAAATGAGGGCATTAGCCTAGATATAGCTAAATATTGCTTACCAGAAAGCTACAAAACAGAGCTTACATGGACCATAAATGCAAGATCTTTGCAAAATTTCTTAAGTCTAAGAAGCTCAAAATCAGCCCTTTGGGAGATAAGAGAATTAGCCAAAGCTATCTTTAAAGCTCTACCTCAAGAACATAACTTCATTTTTAAAGATAATCTTTGCTTAGATTAAGAATTTTTAAGCAAGAATATCTTGCCATCTTTAAAAAATGCTAAGCTTAAATTTTTCAAAACACTTATAAATTTTTACTTACATTTCTCTTCTCTTAGATAATTATAAAAATGATAATTTATTTCAAAATAAATTTAGATTATTTATATTATAATAATTATTATTAAAATCTTTTATTAAGGAGGGAAGATGCAAGTTTTAGTGGTAGGAGCTGATGAGATAACTCCGATAAAGGCTGTCTTAAGTGATTTAGGAGCTAAAAATATAAAACACTGGAGTGCCAGAAATGAAAACAGAGTAAATAAACAACCCATACCAAAAGACGTGCAATGTATAGTAATGCTAACTAGCTTTTTAAATCACAACACAATGAAAAAGATAAAAAGTGAGGCTAAAAAAAGAAAAATAGCCCTAGTTTGTGCAAAAAGATCTGTATCTTGTGTTTACGCTGAGTATTGCAAGGTATTTGGCTTAAACAAGGAGTTTAAATGCAAGGCTTGTGATAAGTTTTAAGAAAATATTATAAAAAATATGATAGAATCCAAATTTTTACAGAGAATTTTTACTTTTAAGGAGAGTGCATGTCTGTCGCGGTAATTTACGGAAGTTCTATGGGAAATACAGAAGCTGCTGCAAATACCATAGCTGAAAAACTTGGTATAAGCGATGTTTTAAATGTATCTGATATAGATGCTGATAAGATAAATTCTTATGATAAGTTAATACTTGGCTCATCTACTTGGGGAAGTGGAGATTTACAAGATGACTGGGACGCTTTTGATTTTTCAGCCTTAAAGCTTGATGGCAAGGTTGTTGCTGTTTTTGGCATGGGAGATAGCGAATCTTACTCTGATACATACTGCAATGCCATGGGAAAACTAGCTGAAAATGTTAAAAAAGCCGGTGCAAACCTAGTAGGACAAGTTTCAACAGATGGTTATAGCTATGAAAGTAGCGAGGCTGTAGTTGATGGAAACTTCGTTGGACTAGCCCTAGATAACGACAATCAAGAGGATCTAACAGAAGAAAGAATCACAAAATGGGTTGAGCAAATCAGAGCCCATTTTTCATAAAAAGCTAGGTTTAAGCCTAGCTTTTTGGTTCCGTAACTCAGTTGGTAGAGTATCACCTTGACATGGTGGAAGTCGTTGGTTCGAGCCCAATCGGAGCCACCATTTAAGATTTTTTTAAGTTTTTTTAGCTTTCTTTAACTTCTTTCAAATGCTTATAT
>CASFHJ010000271.1 GCA_949294425.1 uncultured Campylobacter sp. | reverse complement strand
ATGCTTTTGAGGCTATTATAGGTGCTATATTTTTAGAAAGTGGTTTTGAAAAGGCGAGAGAAATTTCTTTGGCATTGATAGAAAAAAATTTCCCAGATATAAGCTTTAATCTATGCAAAGACTACAAAACCCAGCTTCAAGAATACACCCAAGCCACCATGGCTCAAACTCCTAAATACACCACCTTAAGATCCTTTGGACCAGATCATAAGAAAAACTTTGAAATAGCACTTGAATTAGAGGGTAAAGAGATTGCAAGGGCTGTTTCAAGCACAAAAAAAGAGGCACAGCAAATGGCTGCTAGGATTACTCTTAAAAAATTAGGATTATTATGAATAGCTTTGGAAATGTTTTTAGATTTACAAGTTTTGGAGAAAGTCATGGAAAAGCACTTGGTTGCGTCATTGATGGCATGCCAGCTGGAGTAAAATTTGATTATGAGTTTTTGCAAGGTGAGCTTGATAAAAGAAAGCCCGGACAGAATAAATTTAGCACTCAAAGAAAGGAAGCTGATAGGGCTGAGGTTTTAAGTGGGGTATTTGAAGGCTACACCACAGGAACTCCCATAGCTATACTTGTTTTTAACGAGAATCAACACTCAAAGGATTATGAAAATATAAAAGATATTTTTCGTCCCTCACATGCTGATTTTACGTATTTTCATAAGTATGGCATAAGAGATTACAAAGGAGGGGGCAGGGCAAGCGCTAGAGAAAGCGTGGCAAGAGTGGCAGCAGGAGCTGTAGCTTTCATGCTTTTAAGAGAATTTGACATAGAGCTTGAAAGCGGGATTTTAGCTGTTGGTTCTGTAAAATCTACTCTTAAAAATGAGGATTTAGACTTTGATTTTGCAAAGCAAAGTGAAATTTTTTGTCTTGATAAGGATTTAGAACCTAGCTTAAAGAATGAAATTTTAAAGGCTAGAAATTCTAAGGATAGCGTTGGAGGCGAGGTTTTTTCTAGGATTAAAAATGTGCCTATAGGGCTTGGAGAGCCTCTTTATGATAAGTTAGATAGCAAGATAGCCCATGCCTTAATGGGTATAAATGCGGTAAAAGCTGTAGAGATAGGAAGTGGGATAAGCTCAAGCAAGATGAGAGGAAGCTTGGCAAATGATGCTATTAGCACTAAGGGTTTTTTAAGTAATAATGCAGGAGGAATTTTAGGAGGTATTAGTAACGGAGATAGCATAGAGATAAAAACGCATTTTAAGCCCACACCATCTATCTTTTTAGAACAAGATAGCATAAATACAAAGTCTCAAGCCGTAAAATGCCTCATAAAAGGCAGGCATGACCCTTGTGTTGCGGTGAGAGGCTCTGTGCTTTGCACTGCGATGTTAAGACTGGTTTTAGCTGATGCCTTGCTTTTAAATTTAGCTTCAAGATTAGATTTTATAAAAAAAATTTATAAAAGATCTTGACTTAGACTAGCTCTAATCTTTTATAATTTTTAAAATATTTTAGGAGGGCTTATGGAAAAAAGAAGAGAATTTTTAAAAACAGGTGCCAAGCTCTTTTGTGCGGCAGGTTTTTTAGTTAGCTTTAGCGCTACGAAATTATTAGCACAGAAAGGCTTTAAGATGCAATACCTTACACTACACAATGGTATTAAAATGCCAATTTTAGGATACGGAACTTATAGCATAAGAGATAGCAAGACCATCTTAGATGCTATAAATGTAGGATACCGCCTCATAGATACAGCACAAATGTATGGAAATGAAAAAGAAGTGGGCGAGGCTCTTAGGCAAAGTGGAGTAAAAAGAGAGGATTTTTTTATAGAAACTAAGCTATCACATTCTATGAGTTATGATGAAACGAAAAAAGCCATAGAAAAAAGCTTGAAAAATTTGGGGCTTGATTATATAGACTTGCTTTTGATTCATGAGCCATATGGACAAAGCAAGGAAATGTATAGGGCTATGGAGGAATTTTACGAGGAGGGACTATTAAAATCCATAGGAATTTCAAATTTTTCTTCCCCTGTTTATCTTGATTTTGTAAAAACTTGCAAGATAATACCTATGATAAATCAGTGCGAAACTCACCCTTTTTATCAGCAAAAAACCTTAATACAAAGCATGAAGCCTTATAAAACCTTGCTTCAGTCTTATTCTCCCTTTGTAAGCGGTAGAGATGGAATTTTTTCTAATAAAACCCTGCAAGAAATAGCTGTAAAACACTCAAGATCAGTAGCACAAGTAAGTCTTAGATTTTTAATCCAGCAAGGTATCATAGCCATACCAAAAAGCTCTAAAATAGAACATATGAGACAAAATATAAATATTTTTGATTTTAAGCTTGATGATGAGGATATGGCTAAAATTTCAAAGTTAGATAAAAATAAAAGCTCTTTTTCTTGGGGCTATTAAATTTTACTTTTTAAATTTTAAGGGCATGAAAATTAGTTTTTCACGCCCATTTAACTTACTTAAAAAGCTTATCTAAAAGCTTGTTTACATTTTGTGCATCATCTCCTTTTAAAAATTTATCAGCTGCTGATTTTAACGCTGAAGCAAGGTCTATATTAACGCTAGGATTATCCGTGCTACCCTTTATACTTCCCTTAAAATTCGCCTTATCAATTCCTATGCTAAAAGGTATGTTTAGTGTAGAATTTTGGGTATTTACAGCACCATTTTCTACAGCTATATTAATTCTAGGTGATTTTAAATTTATGTTTAAAGCTATAGCATTTTTACTTAGTCTTGCCACAGCCTTTGCCTCATTGAAAGAATCCTTTGTAAGATCGCTTTTTGTAAGGCTTTGTATAGTTTTTATAAGACCTACATTTTTTAGCTTTCCATTGTTAAGATCTGCATTTACTAAGCCGTTTGAGCTTAAAAGATTGTAGCTTAGATCAAGATTAGCCTTGCCCTCGTAATAATCTGGCATATCAAGGCTTTGCATCATATTTGAAAAATCAATGTTAGAAATATCGGCTTTTAAGTTATTGTTAGCAAGCACACCATTTAGCTTTCCTCCAAATAAATTTGAACTATTTATAGTAGCGCCTAAGCTCTTATCCATGCTCACGCTGCCTTCAAATTTAGCCTGACCCTTAAAATTCTTTTCTGCCAAAAAGCCAAGCCTTGAAAGATCGTAAATATCAAAGACATAGTTTGATTTTAATATAGCCTTGTTTATATCAAATTCGCCCTTAAAACTATCAAGATTTGCAAGATCGCTTTTTAAGGAGGCTAGAAAGCTTAAGATATTGTTATTTATCTTTCCATTTATGGAAAAATCATATTTTGTATTTGCAGGGAAGTTTTTAGAAAGCATTTTAGAAAGCGCTTCCTCTCCAAAGCTTCCACTAGCCTTTGCCTCGTAATTCCCGTTAAGATTTGTAAAATCAAGAGAGCTTAAGTGTGCTTTGGCATTTAAAAAGCCGTTTAGATAATTTGGCTGTCCTGCCAGTACCAGTGCCTTTGCTAGATCTAGCTTGTCTATGAGTATATCAAGGCTTTGTCCTTGAGACTTTGCATTTATAGTGCCTCCTGCTAGATTTACATTTGCATCTAGTTCCTTAATTAAAGAGCCGCTTAGTTTAGCTTTTGCATCAGCTAAAACCTCTCCACTCATATCTTTTTGAATTTTAGATAAATCACTTACTATAGCCTTTGTTTCTATGCTAAGTTCTTTGTTTGAGAGTTTATAATATCCATCAGCCTTTGTTATTTCAGCTATGTTTGAGTTTAAGGTAGCATTGTAGTTTATCTGCTCTTTATCCCCTCTTGCCCTTGCTCTTAAATCTAGCTCAACTCCACTTAAATTTGCAAAAGCGATTTGTGAGCCATTTATCTTGGCAGCTAAGTCTTTTAAACTAGAATTTAAAATATCAAAACTTAAATTCCCATCTAAAATAGCTCTTCCTGCTAAAGTGCTTTTTACCAAGCCCTCTATCTTGCTTAAATCTTTTAAATTTAAGCTAAAATCGCTTTGTATATTTTGTTTGCTTAAATCAAAAATACTTTCCTTTGCTATAAATTCCATATAAGGGTTTAAAATCTGGGTTTTAGCTAGGATTTTATCATTTTCTATGAGAGCATTTATATCAACATTTATTTCTGAATTTTTTGCTAGGCTAATATTAAAATCTTTTTGAACTAGTGCATAGTTGATAGACTTAGTATAAAGATTTATTAGTGCATTTCCATAAGGTTTGCTTTCTTTGCTTGATATATTTGCATTGATATTTAAAATTCCCTCCGCGTATTTTGGTTTAGATAAAAGCTCTAAAAGCTCTTCTATTTTAATACCATTTGCATTTAGAGCTATGTTAGCAGGTGCAAAGTCAAGTATTTTGGCGTCTAATTCCACATTAGAGCCAAATAAATACCCTCTACCACTTGCGTTAAAATCAAAGGCAGAGCCGAAAATATCTCCCCCAAAACTTAGGTCTTTTTTGCTATTTATATTATTGTTTTGTAGATATTCTTGTTTTAGACTTAGTAAATATTTTAAATCAAAGCCTAAGCTAAACAGACTCAAGTTTCCATCGAGCTTAAATTTAGCCATATTTGCTATATCAAGCTCTGTATCTAGTTTACTTGGACTAAGCTCAAATTTACTTACATTTATATCTAGGGAGCTGATTGAACGTAACTGAGACTGCAGTATGGACGCTAAAGCTTTATTTCCAATAGGCGTAAACAAAGCTATATACAATGCTATAAGAAGCACCACAATCACACCTAAAATCCAATACAAAATTTTTTTCATTCTAAACCTTTCATGTTTTATATTATAAAACTTTAGTCTATTAAGCTAAAGTTTTATAAATATTTTTACTTAAAGTATTGACAAAATTCATTTTCCTTGATATAATTTTTACCGCAAACTAAAACTTTATCTAGTTTGATTTCATAAACAAAACTTAAATTTTTTAGAAAGGAAGTCAAAATGAATTTTCAACCTTTGGGAAAACGTGTTTTAGTTAAACGTGTAGAGGAAACTAAAACTACAGCTTCTGGCATAATTATACCAGATAATGCTAAAGAAAAACCTTTAACAGGAAAAATCATAGCAGTTAGTAAAGAGCTTAGCGAAGTAAAAGAAGGTGATACCATTTTATTTGCTAAATACGGCGGAACTGAAGTTAAATTGGATTCTGATGAATATCTAGTTTTAAATATAGACGATGTTTTAGGTATAGTTAAATAAATTTTAAGGAAGTAAAAATGGCAAAAGAAATATTTTTTTCAGATGAAGCAAGAAACAAACTTTATGAAGGCGTTAGAAAGCTAAATGACGCTGTAAAAGTTACCATGGGACCAAGAGGACGTAATGTTCTTATACAAAAAAGTTTCGGTGCTCCTAGCATAACAAAAGATGGCGTTAGCGTTGCTAAGGAGATAGAATTAAAAGAATCTTTAGAAAATATGGGTGCTTCTTTGGTAAGAGAGGTTGCCTCTAAGACTGCTGATCAAGCAGGAGATGGAACTACAACGGCTACTGTTTTAGCACATGCCATATTCAAAGAAGGTCTTAGAAATATCACAGCTGGAGCTAATCCTATAGAGGTTAAAAGAGGTATGGATAAGGCTTGCGAAGCTATCATAACTGAGCTTAAGAATTTAGCAAGAGAGGTTAAGGATAAAAAAGAAATAGCTCAAGTAGCTACAATCTCTGCAAATTCTGATGAAAAAATAGGTGCTTTGATAGCTGATGCTATGGAAAAGGTTGGCAAAGACGGCGTTATCACGGTTGAAGAGGCTAAGTCCATAAATGATGAGTTAAATGTAGTTGAAGGTATGCAATTTGACAGAGGTTATCTAAGCCCTTATTTTATAACAAATGCTGATAAGATGACAGTTGAGCTTTCAAATCCTTACATACTACTTTTTGATAAGAAAATAACAAGTTTAAAAGATTTACTACCTATCTTAGAGCAAATTCAAAAGACAGGAAAGGCTCTTTTAATCATAGCTGAGGATATAGAGGGCGAGGCTTTGGCTACCTTAGTTGTAAACAAGCTAAGAGGGGTATTAAACATATCTGCTGTTAAGGCTCCTGGTTTTGGTGATAGAAGAAAGGCTATGCTTGAAGATATAGCTATCTTAACAGGTGGCGAGGTTATAGCTGAGGAATTAGGAAGAACTTTAGAAAGCGCTACTATAGATGATTTAGGTCAGGCTTCAAGTGTTATCATAGATAAGGATAATACAACCATAGTAAATGGTGCTGGAGAAAAGGTAAATATAGAAGCTAGGGTAAATCAAATAAAGGCTCAAATAGCTGAAACTACAAGCGATTATGATAAGGAAAAATTACAAGAAAGACTAGCAAAACTTAGCGGTGGTGTTGCTCTTATTAAGGTTGGTGCGGCTACTGAAACCGAGATGAAAGAGAAAAAAGATCGTGTTGATGATGCTTTAAGTGCTACTAAGGCTGCTGTTGAAGAAGGTATAGTTATAGGCGGTGGTGCTGCTTTAATCAAGGCAAAGACTAAGATAAAACTAAATTTAAG
>CASFHJ010000270.1 GCA_949294425.1 uncultured Campylobacter sp. | reverse complement strand
CTTAAAGCTCTTCTTGCTTCTTTGCTAGGTAAAAAATTTGCTAAAAAAATCACCAAACACCGCTTAAGAAAAAATAAAAATTTATCCATAAAACCCCTTTTAAGTAAATATTTTAAGAAAGATTATATCTTAAAAAAGAACTTTTATCAAATAAGTGCTAAAAAATAAGCAGATTTTGGCTTTTGATACAAGATAAATTATAAAGCTAGTATAGATAATAAACCCACACTTAAAAACAAGTGTGGATAATGATTTATTTTAAATTAGTTTTGAAAAATTCCGTAATTTTTGCAAAAGGAATCTTTTCTAAATTATCATACAAATCCACATGACTTGCCTCATCAATTATAAAAAGCTCCTTGTTTTTACCCTCTAGCTTTTTAAAAGCGTCCTCACTAAAATACCTACTATGAGCATTCTCACCATGTATCATAAGCACAGCACTATCTATCTCATCAGCATAAGCTAAGATGGGCATATTGATAAAAGAAAGCGAAGAGCTAAGATTCCAAGCACTTGTTGAATTTATGGATCTAGAATGATAGCCTCTGCTTTTGTTTTTATAATAATTAAAATAATCCTTTATAAACTGAGGATCATCTTCTTTTAAGCTTTGTGGCAAACCAGTACCTATAGCAAAAGTAGCATTTTTAAAATCTTGTGAACGCTGAGAATTTAGAGCTTCTTTGAGTTTTTTTCTGTCCTCTTTGCTATCTTGTGCATCATTGTAGCCATTTGCATTTACACGGCTCATATCATACATAGTAGAGACAAGAGTAGCCTTTATACGCGTATCCATAGCAGCCGCATTAAGAGCAAAGCCTCCAAAACCACATATACCAACTATACCTATCTTAGTAGGATCTACGTTTTTATAATTTGACAAAAAATCTACCGCCGCACTAAAATCCTCTGTGTTTATATCAGGAGAGGCTACATTAGTAGGTAGGTTTTTGTTTGCTAAGGCACTTTCTCCCGTAAAAGATGGATCAAATGCTAGGGTAATAAAACCTTGCTCGGCTAAATTTTGGGCATAAAGACCAGAAACTTGCTCCTTTACCGCTCCAAAAGGACCGCTTAAAGCAATGGCTGAAAGCTTTGCATTTTTATCCATATTTTTTGGTATGTATAAATCCCCAACTAAAACTATGCCATATCTGTTTTTAAACTTAACCTTTTTAAGCTCTACATTAGGGCTTTTGGCAAAAGTTTTATCCCAAGTTTTTGAGTAAATTACGCTAGTAAATAGCAAGAAAAAAGCTAGTAAAAATTTCAAATTCATATCCTTTCTTTTATATTTAACTTTATCAAAGAGCATTTAAATGCTGAAAATATTTTTAATCCTTACAACAAAGCATTCTTGCCTCCTTTCTAAAAATAAAATAAATTATAAAAGATGAGAGCTAGTCTAAGTCAAGGCTTTTATAGCAAATTTTTTCTATAATTTTATAGTTCATTAAAAAGGTTTATTATGAGAGAAGAAAAGAGATTTTGTATTTTTGCTCATCACAAATATAAAAAAAAGCATTTTAAAGCTTAGTGCGAGAAATCATAAAGAAGCAAAAAAGCTTTTTAAAAGCATATAGATTCTAAGCTTTTCTCCTGAATTATTTTTCGCTACTAAAAAGCATAAAAATT
>CASFHJ010000269.1 GCA_949294425.1 uncultured Campylobacter sp. | reverse complement strand
TTTTACAAAATACTTATCCTTAGGGCTTCTACCTGTAAAGATCCCGGTATCTACGCTAAAGGTTCCATTTTCGCTTAGCTCTCCTTCTTTATTTTCTATCTCGTGCTTATAAAGCTCATCGTAAGATAAGTTATGATAAGTGTTTTTTATATCTTTTAAACCTAGTTTTTCAAAATCAATCATTTATTTTTCCTTTATTAAAGCCACAGCTTGTCCTTCAGTAACAGACTCGCCCGTTTTTACTAAAATTTCATCTATAATGCCGTCTTTGTGCGCATTAACTTCTATTTCCATTTTCATAGCTTCTAAAATCATTATACTTTGTCCCTTTTTTACCTCATCTCCAGCTTGAGAATAAAGTTTAAAGACATTGCCTGATATACTAGCTTTTATTGTGTTTTCATCATCATCTTGACTAGGCGCTTTTACTGTGTGCTTATCCACACTTTTTATGTTTACATCTTTATCAAAGCCATCGTGAAGTTCTACGTGGTATTTATTTCCGTTTACAGAGACTGTGAATTTAGTGCCATCTATGCTTTGTCTTGGTTCTGGCATTTGTGAAATTTTTCTTACATTAACCTTTGCTCTGCCTTTTAAGAAAGCTATGCCCTTTTCCTTGCAAGCTGCTGCTATAAAGATATTTTCATCGCTACACTCAATGCCTTCTTTTTCTAAGATGGCTTTTGTATAGGCTATACTTTTGCTTTCATCTTGATTTGCTATGCTTATGGCACTTTTATCTGTAGGCTCTAAATTTAGTTGCTTAGAAGCTAATTTTATGACTTCATCATCTGGTTTAACAGGTGTTTTTCCAAAGTATCCAAGCACCATTTTGCCATATCCATCGGCTATTTTTTTCCAAGGTCCAAACATTACATTATTAAAGGCTTGTTGAAAATAAAATTGAGAAACAGGGGTTACTGAGGTTCCAAATCCACCTTTTTCTACAACCTCACGCATAGCCTTTATAACCTCTGGGAATTTATCTAAGATATTGTTATCTCTCATCATTTGCGTATTTGCCGTTAAAGCACCACCGGGCATAGGTGAAAAAGGTATTAAAGGATTTACCATAGTGGCTTCAGGTGGTATAAAATAATCTTTCAAGCATTCTTTTAAAACTTCTTCATATTTTAAAATTCTTTCTGGATCAAAGCCAAAATCATAATCCTCGCCCTTAAGAGCGTGCATCATGGTTAAAATATCAGGTTGAGAGGTGCCAGAGCTTAGCGGAGCAGCGGCTAGATCTATCCCATCAGCTCCCGCTTTTAAAGCGGCTATGTAGCAAGGCACACTAACTCCTGCTGTTTCGTGTGTGTGTAGTCTTATATGAGTATTTTGTGGTAGTAGCTTTCTAGCCATTTTTATGGTTTCATATATTTTATTTGGGCTTGAGGTTCCACTTGCGTCCTTAAAGCAAACGCTATGAAAAGGAAGTCCAAAGTCAAGTATATCTCTTAAACTTTTTTCATAAAAGGCTACATCATGTGCTCCCACACAGCCCGGCGGTAGATCCATAAGAGTTATCGTAACTTCGTGCTTTAAGCCGTATTTTACTATACATTCAGCACTGAATTTAAGATTTTCTACATCGTTTAAGGCATCAAAATTTCTTATAGTTGTAGTTCCGTGTTTAGCAAAAAGCTTAGCGTGTAGGTCTATAATCTCCTCACTCCCTGTATCAAGAGTTACGGTGTTTACTCCTCTTGCTAGGGTTTGTAGGTTTGCTTCTTTTCCTACTACTTCTCTAAATTTATCCATCATGGAAAAAGCATCTTCGTTTAGATAAAAATAAAGGCTTTGAAATCTAGCTCCTCCACCAAATTCAAAATGCTTTATGCCAGCTTCTTTTGCGGCTTCTAGGGCAGGAAGAAAGTCTTGTGTTAAAACCCTAGCACCATAAACGGATTGAAAGCCATCTCTAAAGGTGGTATCCATAATATCAATAAATTTCTTAGCCATACTTATCCTTTTTTAAGCCTTTTAAAAAACGCAAAAATTATAGCAAAACTTACTAAATTTTTTTTAAAAAAAAGCTTTATATTTTTAAAAAAAGCCTAGTTGAAGCTAGGCTTTACAAAATTTATAAAAAATAAGCTTTTATATAGGAAAAAAGCTCTGGATAGATTTGGTTTATAACACCT
>CASFHJ010000268.1 GCA_949294425.1 uncultured Campylobacter sp. | reverse complement strand
CTGTTTCTATACGCATACAAGCTCCAATTCCGGGCAAGGACGTAGTTGGTATAGAGGTGCCAAATGAGGAAATTCAAACTATATTTTTAAAAGAAATTCTACAAAGCAAGGCATTTACAAGTGCAAAAAGCCCTCTTACCATGGCTTTGGGTAAGGATATAGTGGGAAATGCCTTTGTAACCGATCTTAAAAAATTGCCACATCTCTTAATAGCAGGGACAACAGGAAGTGGCAAGAGTGTGGGTATAAATTCCATGCTCTTATCTCTTTTATATAGAAATAGTCCTAAGAACTTAAAGCTAATGATGATAGATCCAAAAATGCTTGAATTTAGCATTTATAACGACATACCTCATCTTTTAACCCCAGTTATAACAGAGCCAAAAAAGGCTATCATAGCTCTTTCTAATATGGTAGCTGAAATGGAGAGAAGATATAAATTAATGGCTGAGGCAAAGACAAAGAATATAGAAAATTATAATGAAAAAATGAAGGAGCTAGGAAATGAGGAGCTACCTTTCATAGTGGTGATAATAGATGAGTTAGCAGATCTTATGATGAGTGCTGGTAAGGACGTGGAATTTTACATAGCAAGACTAGCACAAATGGCTAGGGCAAGTGGAATTCATCTAATAGTAGCTACGCAAAGACCATCAGTTGACGTTGTAACCGGGCTTATAAAGGCAAATCTACCCTCTCGCTTGGCTTATAAGGTGGGGCAAAAGATAGATTCTAAGGTAATCTTAGATACCATAGGTGCTGAAAGCTTGCTTGGGCGTGGAGACTGCTTATTTACCCCTCCATCTAGTAATAATTTAGTAAGGCTGCACGCACCTTTTGCAAGTGAGGCTGAAATAGAAAAGATAGTTGAGTTTTTAAAGGCGCAACAAGAGGTGATTTATGATGAAAATTTCTTAAAAGATTCCCAAAATTCAGGCTCTGAAAGTATAAAAAGCCTAGCTGATACTGATGAGCTTTTTGAAGAAGCAAAGGCTGTGATATTAGAGGATAGAAAAACTAGCATTTCTTATTTGCAAAGAAGGCTTAAGATAGGATACAACCGCGCTGCAAACATCATAGAACAGCTAAGCGAGGCTGGTTTTTTAAGTGAGCCTGACTCAAAGGGACAAAGAGAAATTTTATAAAGCTTTAAGCAAAGAGAAAATATAATATATTTTGAAAAATATTATTATTAAAAAAATAACTTTGCTTAAGGTGAGTTTTGATTTTCATATTTTCCGTTTATTTTTTACTACCATTAACCCTTATACTAGCCTTTGTGTCTTTATTTGTGGGAGTAAGTGATATATCTATTTCTTCACTTTTAAGTGGTTTAAGCACTGATATTTTTCTCATCTCAAGGATACCAAGAACTATAAGCATTATCATAGCTGGAGCTAGTTTGAGTATATGTGGACTTATAATGCAGCAACTAAGTCAAAATAAATTCGTCTCGCCCACAACCATGGGCCCTATGGACTGCGTGAGGCTAGGCATACTTTTTAGCATGATTTTTTTTGCTAATTCTTCATTTTTAACTCAGGTTTTTATCTCCTCTATCTTTGCTATCTTAGGTTCTCTTATTTTTTTACAAATCATAAGAAAGATAAGGTTAAAAGACGTGATCTTTGTGCCTTTAATAGGACTCATGTTTGCTGCTGTTATAAATTCCATAAGCACCTTTTTTGCTTACCAGCTAAACCTCATACAAAATGTCCAAATTTGGCTTCAAGGAAATTTCTCAAACATAATGCAAGGCTCTTACGAGCTTATGTATCTGTCCTTGCCCCTACTTTTTTTAGCCTATGTTTACGCAAATAAGATCACGATAGCTGGTATGGGCGAGGATATGGCTTTAAATTTAGGTATTTCATATAGATTCATACTGAATTTAGGACTCATAATAGTAGCTATAATAACTTCTGTAGTGGTTTTAACAGCTGGTATCTTGCCTTTTTTAGGTCTTATAATACCAAATATCATATCCATATACAGAGGAGATGATATAAGAAAAAATATCTTAAATATAGCCCTTCTTGGAGCCTCATTTTTACTGCTTTGCGATATATTTTCAAGGCTTGTTATCTATCCTTTTGAAATACCAATAGGCTTAACAGTCGGTGTTGTAGGCTCTTTTATCTTTATAATCTTACTTTTAAGAAAGAAAGAAAATGCGTAAAAAACTCATCTTGCTTTTTTTTCTTGCTATTATTTGTATCTTATCTTATATCTTTACCTTTGCTAGTTCTTTAAATGAATATGTTTTAACGCAAAGAAGTATAAGTGTTTTAGCTGTCTTGCTTGTTGGGGTGTGTATAGCGGTTTCAAGTGTGATTTTTCAAAGCATAACAAATAATAAAATTCTAACCCCAAGCATAATAGGTCTTGATTCTTTATATCTTTTCATACAAACCTTTTTAATCTTTGTGCTAGGCTCAATGCACTTAAGCGTTTATAATAATAAGCTAAATTTCTTACTCTGCCTATTTTTTATGGCTATTTTCTCCATATTTTTTTACAAGCTCTTATTTAGAGGCTCTAGATCCTTGTATCTTGTCTTATTGCTTGGTTTTATCTTTGGAACCTTTTTCTCATCTTTAAGCCTTTTTTTCGAGGCTTTGATAGATCCTGATGAATTTATGGTCGTTCAAGGCAGAATGTTTGCCTCTTTTAATAATATCCACTTTGATCTTTTAGCTCTTGCTTATCTTTTATCATTTGTGGTGCTTTTGTATGTATTTTTTAATTTTAAATACCTAGACGTCCTAGCCTTAGGCAAGGATCTTTCCATAAATTTAGGTCTTGATTACGATGTTTTGGTAAGACGCTTTATAATAGTGGTTGCTATTTTAACCTCCATAAGCACAGCCCTAGTTGGACCAATAAGTTTTTTAGGACTTTTGGTGGCAAATATAAGCTATGAATTTTTTAAAACATATAGGCATTCTGTATTGCTGCTTGCCTCTTCTTTGATAAGCATTATCACTTTGCTTGGTGGAATTTACATAGTGTCAAGATTTTTTGCTTTTAATACAACTATAAGTGTTATTATAAATTTCATAGGCGGGATTTATTTTATACGCTTAGTTCTTAAAGGAAATCGCTTATGATAGAGCTTAAAAATATTTGCAAAAAATATGAACAAAAAATGGTGCTTAACAATATATCTCTTTCTTTCACAAAGCACAAGATTACCTCTTTAATAGGCTCAAATGGTGCTGGAAAAAGCACAGCCCTTAGTATAGTAAGCCGTTTAATAAAGCCTGATAGCGGAAGCATAAGCATAGATGGATTAGAAATAAATAAATACAAAAATAATGAACTAGCACAAAAAATTTCCATACTAAAACAGCAAAATAATATGAGCGTAAGGCTAAGGGTAAAAGAGCTTGTGAGCTTTGGACGCTTTCCCTACTCTCAGGGTAGATTAAATTCAAAAGACGAGGAAAAGATAAAACAAGCCATAGCTTATATGGATCTTGAGTCTTTTGAGGATAGATTCTTAGACTCCTTAAGTGGAGGGCAAAGACAAAGGGCTTACATAGCTATGGTAATAGCGCAAGATACTGATTATATACTTCTTGATGAACCTCTTAATAATCTTGATATGAAGCATTCTTTGCAGATAATGAAAATTCTAAAATCTCTAGCAAAGGACTTTGATAAATCAATCATCTTGGTCTTGCATGATATAAATTTTGCCTCTGTGCATTCTGATGAGATAGTGGCTATGAGAAATGGGGAAATTTTGTATCACAAAGAAAGTAAAGAACTCATAAAAGAAGAAATTTTAAAAGATGTTTTTGATATGGATATAAGCATACATGATGTTAAGGGCAAGAAAATTTGCTTTTATTTTGATTAAATTTACAAGGAGAGAAGATGTTTTTGATATGGATATAAGCATACATGATGTTAAGGGCAAGAAAATTTGCTTTTATTTTATTAAATTTACAAGGAGAGAAAATGAAAAAGATACTTTTCGTAACAATTTTTTCAGTTTTTGCTTTTATAGCTTGCGATAGTAAAAGCACTCAAAACACAGAAGCTAATTCTACAAAAGAAAGCAATCTTAGTAGAGAGGCTACAAAGATAAGAGGTACTGATATAAGCATAAGAAATATAGAGCTTATAGATAAGCAAGATAGCTTTGAAGTTATTCACTCTATGGGTAAGGTTTTGGTTAAGAAAAACCCTAAAAATGTGGTTGTTTTTGACTTTCCAGCCTTAGAAACCCTTGAAGTTTTAGGGCTTGGCGATAATGTAGCCGGACTTGCTACAAATTTTTTACCTAAATACCTAGAAAAATTTAAGGATAAAAAAAATGTTGGCTCTATGACAGAGGTTGATTTTGAGGCACTTAATGAGCTAAAACCCGAGCTAATAATAATCTCAGGAAGATTGGCAAAATTTTATGAGAAGCTAAGTGATATAGCTCCTACAATCTTTGTTGGCACAAATAATGCTGATTTTTATAATTCCTTTGAAAATAAGACCCTAAGCCTAGCAAAGCTTTACTCAAAGGAAGATGAAGCAAGAAAGCACCTTGATAGCCTAAAAGAGCAAATAGAGTCTAAAAAAGCCCTTGTAGACAAGGATAAAAAAGCCCTTGTTATACTTACAAATGCAAAAAATATCTCTGTCTTTGGTCCTGCCTCTCGCTTTGGAATGATTCATGAAATTTTTGGTTTAAGCCCTGCTGATGAGAATTTAAAGATAAGCCTTCATGGAAACAGAGCCGATTCAGAATACATACTAAAGGTAGATCCTGATTATCTTTTTGTCGTGGATAGAAATGTTATAGTAAAGAGCCAAGATAGAGCCCAAGCAGCACTTGATAACGCCTTAATAGCTAAGACAAAGGCTTTTAAAAATGATAAAATCATTTATCTAGACCCTGAAGTTTGGTATCTAGCTGGAGGTAGCGGCTTAATCTCGTTTAAAATGATGAGTGATGAAATTTTTAATTCTTTATAATAAATCAAAATAGCCTCTTACCCCGCAAAGAGGCTTTAAAAAGTTGCAATGTTTAAGTTTAGACTAAGCAGGGTAAGATTAAAATTCAATTGAGAGTTTTAATTTTTAGTCTCGTTCTAGTTTTTACAAACTAGAACTAAGACAACTAAAATAATCATAATTGCGATTAATTCCGTCATCTTTGACCTCCTAAAAGCTTAAAGCCTCTAGTTAGTCCTTAAACATCGATATAATTATGCTAAA
>CASFHJ010000267.1 GCA_949294425.1 uncultured Campylobacter sp. | reverse complement strand
TATCTTTTAACTTAGATGAGTTTTTAAAAAGCTTAACTCATCTTTATAAGAATTTTGATACAAAAATTTTACTTGATTTTATCTTAGAAAGATTATATGCACTTTATGATACAAACCCTTCCTTTGTGAAAGCTTCTTTAAAAAGCACAGATATAGTTCATATAAACGCCAGTGTAAAGGCTTTGATAAAGCTTTCTACGGATAAAAATTTCAGCTCTTATTTTGATACCTTTAAAAGAGTGGCTAATATCATAAAGGACGAGGAATTTAAGGATTTAAATGTAAATATGCTTAGACAAAAAGAAGAAATAGAGCTTTTTGAAGCATTTAAGGCTTGTGATTTGAGCCTTAAAGCAGAAGAGCTTTTATCCTCTTTGTTTGCCTTAAAGCCTAAAATTGATGCCTTTTTTGATAATGTTATGATAAATGTAGATGATAAGGATATAAAAAATAACAGACTAGCACTTATACAAAGTATTTACAAGGCATTTTTATCTGTGGCTGATATAAAGGAATTAAGCCTATGAAAAAGATCTTGATTTTATTTTTCTTTTCATCTTTTTTGCTAGCAAATGACGTAAATATCAGTAAGGGACAGGCTGTTATCTTAGAATTTTCAAAAAAAGGACTTGATAAAATAGAAAGCAAAAGCAATCTTGATAAAAAGGATAAAAAACAAAAATTTATGCTTCATCCAAAAGATGATAATAAGGTTATTTTAATTTTTTCCTCATCTTATAGAAAACCCATAAAACAAGCCCTTGTTTCTGCTTTTTACTCTGATGGTGAGGTAAAAAAAATTCATCTTTTAGGTGTGGAAGGAGCTTATAAGATAGAGAGATTAAGCGTTGCTCCATCAAAGGTAAAGCCTCCAAAGGAAGTTCAAGAAAGGATAAGAAAAGAGCTAAAAGAGGCAAAAGAGCTTTATTCTACCTTTACTGATGAGCTTTTATATGATGGGGAATTTATACTTCCTTTAAATTCTGCCATAACAAGCGAATTTGGAACAGCTAGAATTTTTAATAATAGCCTTACTAGCTATCATTCTGGCACAGATTTTAGAGCAAAGGTTGGCACTGCGGTAAGGGCTTCAAACTCTGGTATAGTAAGGCTTGCAAAAGATAGATATTATGCTGGAGGCTCTGTTGTGATAGATCATGGCTTTAATATATTTTCTCAGTATTATCATCTTTCTGAAATCAAGGTAAAAGAGGGTCAAAGAGTAAAAAAAGGAGACATTATAGCCCTAAGCGGAGATAGTGGAAGGGTTACAGGTGCTCACCTTCATTTTGGTATCTTTGCTGGTGGAGCACAGGTTGATCCTATGGACTTTATAGCTAAATTTAACTCTTTGTTAAAAGAGTCTAAAAACTAAGCTTTTTTAAGAATTTTTATTTTGATTTTAATTCCATATCTAAAAAATATCCGGTGTAAGAACCGCTTTTTTTATGCTCTTTTGCGAGTTTTTCTACCGAACCACTTGCTATAACCCTTCCTCCTTTTACTCCTCCTTCAGGTCCCATATCTATGATGTAATCAGCA
>CASFHJ010000266.1 GCA_949294425.1 uncultured Campylobacter sp. | reverse complement strand
TTATTTGCAAGTAAAGTCCACCTTCCTTAAGCTTATTTTTATTTATAAGCTCTTCTAAGATAGCCATCAACTCCTCGTTTGTGGAGGGTATATTTATGTAAGTAAGCTCTAAATTTCTTCTAAGTCTTTGTAAAAACTCAGCCCTATCTACCAATGCACTATCCATGATAGGTGCCACCTCATATATAGCGTCTCCAAAGATAAAGCCTCTGTCAAAAATGCTTATCTTAGCCTCATCTTTGTGTAAAAATTCCCCATTTAAAAAGACTAGATCTTTTTCTTTCATTTTCACTCCAGATAATCTAAAATTTGATTTTGAAATTTCATACTTTCAAGCTCATGTCTTAATTCTTTATTTTCCTCATTTAAAACACCTTCTTGGTTTCTTAGTGTAGCTATTTCTCTACTTAGATAATATATATTATTTCTTATATAAATTTGTGGCACAAAAACAGCACAAGCAAATACTATAAGCAAGATAGAAAAAAGTAGGTTATTGTAGTTTAAATTTTTTACCTCACTTATGGCTTCATTGTAGCCATCAAGTAGCAAAGACTTTGTTTTGGCTGAATTTTCACTTTCTTTTTTTTCTTCTTTTATTTTTTTATTTTTTTTGTTTTTATTAAAAATTTTTATATTAAATTTCTTTTTTTCCTCCAGCTTTACGTTTATTAAATCCTCTTTTAAATATATATCTTTTTTGCTTTTATTTTGGCTTTGTTCTTTGTAAAATTTATCTTTTTCATTTTCTTTGCTCTTTCCCATACGTTTTTTTAGCAAATTCTCATCATCTTCTAAATAATTTATCTTATGTGCTTTTCCCTGTCTTACTGCACGTGAGTATTCAAGCATTTTTTGTCTTATATCTTGTTTTTCTTTTAAGAAATCCTCGTTTAGCATTTTTAACCTTATTTGAAATGAAAAAGTCTCATTTTAGCACAAGATGAGCGAGAATTTTCTTTTATTTCATCTAAAGTAGCCTGTATGGGTTTTTTGCTTAAAATTTTTCCCTTATCGTGATTATTATCACAGGTGCATTTATATGCTTTTTCATCACAGATGCAGGATTTAGCCCATTTTTTAAAAGCTTTTTTAACTAAGACATCTTCTAAAGAATGAAAGCTTATAATAGCTACTATGCAGTCTTTAAAAGGCTTTTTTTCTAAGCTTTTTAGCAAAAGTTTTAAGGCTTCTAGCTCTTTGTTGACCTCTATCCTTATGGCTTGAAAAACTAGGGTTGATTTTGAAATTTTTCTTGTTTTAAGTCTTTCCTCACCTATTATTTCACATAGCTCTTTTGCTGATTTTATCTCATTTTTAAGCCTGTAAGAGTAAATTTTTTCTGCTATTTTTTTTGCATCTTTAAGCTCTGCAAAGTCCTTAAAAATCCTTTCTAAATCCTCTTTATGATATGAATTTACAAGCTTTTTTGCGTCAAAGTCCTGACTTGTATCCATACGCATATCTAAAAAATTTGAAGCCTTGCTAAAGCCTCTTTTATCCTCATCAAGTTGATAAGAAGATAGACCAATATCAGCTAAGATAAATCTTAAATTTTGTATCTCATGCTCATTTATTTTCTTAAAAATATCTTTAAAATCGCTCTTTATTATCTTAGTTCTTTGCTTAAAGGCTCTAAGTTTTTCCCTTGAAAATTCTAAAGCCTCATCATCCTTATCACAGGCTATTAATCCTAAATTTGTATTTTTTAAAATAGCCTCGCTATGTCCAGCAAAACCAAGGGTGCAATCAAGAGCTAGACCCTCTTTTTCCCTTGGTAGACACTTTAAAACTTCATTAAGTAATACAGGTATATGCTTACACATTTTGCACGGCTTTCACTTTAAATTTTTATCCTAATCATAGCAAATTTTAGGAATTTTTTAGCCTTATATTAAGGCTTATTGTTGTATAATTAGACTTTTTATAACGAGGTAGGATATAAATGATAACTTGGATGCAAAGACATAAAAAATGGCTTGTTGTAACCATTTGGATAAGTGTTATAGCCTTTGTTGGTGCTGGTTTTGTGGGCTGGGGTGATTATGATTTTAATATGAACCGCTCTTCATCTGTAGCTAAGGTTGCAGATGAAAAAATTTCTATAATGGAGTTAAATCAAAGATATTCTCAGGTTTTTTCATATTATAATGAAATTAGCAATGGAACCCTTACAGAACAAAGAGCAAAAGAAAGTGGGCTAGATTCTTTAGCCTTGCAAAGTTTGATAGAGGACAAGCTTTTGATTTCCTTTGCAAAGAGGCTTGGCTTATCTGTTAGTGAGGACGAAATTTTAAGGGTTTTGATAAATGATAAGCAGTTTTTGGATACAAATGGCTTGTTTGACAAAAATATTTACTATGCCATTCTAGCACAAAATGATATAAAACCTACTCAGTATGAAAGTATAATATATGATGAGATCTTATTAGATAAGCTTTCCTTGCTTTTTGCTATGCCTCTTAAGCAAGAGGAGCTTGAGATGTTAGCTTCTAGTTTTTTCATGCAAGATGTTTTAAGCATAGATGTGCTAAGACCCGCTAATCTAGAGCCTAAGATAGATGAAGCTGAGCTTAAGAAATTCTGGGAGGAAAGAAAGAGTGATTATACTACGCAGCTATCATATG
>CASFHJ010000265.1 GCA_949294425.1 uncultured Campylobacter sp. | reverse complement strand
AATGAATTTATCTTTTCAACTATACCTTTTAAAAATTTTTCATTTAAATTTTTTCCAAAATGCGTGTCGCTTATCATCACCATTTTTAGATCTTTTTGTATCTTTGCTAAGCTAAGATCAAGCTCTTTTACATCAGGAATTGAAGTGGCATTGCTCCAGCCCTTTAAAACAAAGCAAAAACCAAAGAGTAAAAGTGCTAGGTTGAAAAGGACCTTTACCCTTCTTCTTTTTTCTCCTTTTAGCGGCATCTTGCTTGTTTTTTTGATATAAAATTTTATACAAAAACCCAAAATATCAGCAAAGATTGTAGTAAAAAATAAGGCGTAGGTTATGGCAAAAGAGTGTGCAAAAATCGTATAAATGGTGTTATTAAACTCATCATCTGCCCTAAAAACAAAAAAGGAGGTTTGAACTACACAAAGAAGCAGTATAAAGATTTTTGCATATATTTTATGCTTAAATAAAAAAGGAATTTTCATAAGTAAGCGTTTGTAAATATAAATATTAGCTAGTATGAAAATAATACAAAAAACTATAAGAAATATAATAAACATAAGCCCTCCTGTCTTTTATAAAGTAAAGATTATAAGAGTATTTGTTAAATACAGCGTTAATTTTTTTTGGATACAATTTTTTGCAAATTAACTTCGAAAGATAGCTTATAATGTATAGATTTGCACCCTCTCCAACTGGAGACTTACACATAGGAAATTTAAGAGCTGCAATTTTTAATTATATCTGTGCTAGACAAAATAAGACGAATTTTATACTTCGCATAGAAGATACTGATAAGGCTAGAAATATCCCAGAAAAGATAGAGCAAATTCAAGAAATTTTAAAGCTTTTTGGTCTATCTTGGCAGCATTATTATGTGCAAAGTGATAATTTGAAATTTCATCGTCAAATGGCTATGAAGCTTTTAAGTGAAAAAAAGGCTTTTGCTTGTTTTTGCACTGAAGATGAGCTTGCTCAAAAAAAAGAGGAGGCTAAAAAAGCAAATAAGCCTTATCGTTACGATGGAAAATGTGAAAATTTGGCTGATATTGATGTTTTAGAAAATGAAAAGCCCTTTGTTGTGCGTATTAAAAAACCAGAAAAAAATATAAATTTTAAAGATCTTATAAAGGGTGATTTAAATTTTGAGCCAAAGGATATAGATAGCTTTGTGATTATGAGGGTGGATAAGACTCCTACTTATAATTTTGCTTGTGCCGTTGATGATATGTTGCAAGGAGTTACTTGTGTGATAAGGGGAGAGGATCATGTATCAAATACCCCAAAACAAGAGCATATAAGAGCAAGTTTAGCTTATGATAAAAAAATAACCTATGCACATCTTCCTATAATTTTAAATGAGCATGGTTCAAAGATGAGTAAAAGAGAGGCTCACTCTAGCGTAAGATGGCTTTTAGATGAGGGTATCTTGCCTTGTGCTATAGCAAATTATTTAATCTTGCTTGGAAACAAGACTCCGCTTGAAATTTTTGATATACAAGAGGCTATAAAGTGGTTTGATCTTGAAAAAATTTCAAAGGCAGCGGCTAAATTTGACATGAAAAAGCTTTTACAAATAAATAGAGAGCATATAAAAAGGCTTGATGATGAAAGTCTTTGTAAGCTTTTATCTTACGATAAGGATTTGAAAAAAGAATATGCAAATTTAGCTAGATTTTACACTCAAGAAAGTAGCACAATAAAAGAGATAAAGCAAAAACTAGACCTCATATTTCAAACACAAGAATATAGCGATTTTAAAGATGAGATAAGACTTTTAGCTAAGCTTTTAAAGGAGGGAAATTTTGCTTATGATTATGAAAGCTTTAAAAAGGATTTAATACAAAAAAGTGCTTTGAAGGGTAAAAATTTCTTTATGCCACTTAGACTTTTGCTTACAAATTCGGCACATGGACCTGACTTAAACGAGCTTTACCCGCTTTTAAGGGTATTTTTAAAAGATTTAATAAAGGAAAGAAATGTTTTTTGACTCTTTTTTATTATCAGTAGTTTCTGTGATTCAAATCATAATAAACATATATATGTGGATTATAATAATAGCAGCCTTGCTTTCTTGGGTAAATCCAGACCCTTATAATCCCATAGTTCAAACCATATATAAATTAGCCGCACCGGCTTACCGCTTACTTAGCAAGATACCAACACGCATAGGTGCTGTGGATTTAGCCCCTCTTATAATCATACTAGGGCTTCAGTTTATAAGTATATTGTTAGGAAATTTAACTAGGGCTTATTTATGATAAAAATAGCTCTTTTTCTTTTTTTCATTTTTTCTTTTTCCTTTTCTAATGTATATGATTTAAAGAGCTTAAAGCAAAAAGATAATTCCTTGGCTAAGGATTATTATTTATATAGACTTTTTCAAAAGCAAGAAATTTCAAAACAAGAAGCACAAGATCTTAGAAAACATATCTTTAGATATGCAGGAAAGCTTAGACAAGAGCTTGAAAAATTTATACCATATAAAGAAGATGTAAATCCTAAATACAAGGCTTGTTTTCAGTATGGTAAAAATACCATCTTAGATGCAAATGAAAGTTGTCAGCTTTATCGCTTAAATTCTTTGATATTTATTTCTAGTTTGGATTTTGACACCAAAGAAAAACTAGCTAATAAATTTAGACAAAGCAATACTAGATTAAGTCTTATACTAAAGGCTTTTAATACAAATGATCCCCTAAGATATATAGTAAATAATGATTCTTATGATAATTTTATAAGGGTTTTTAATTTTTTTGATAAGCCAGATATTGCTATAAGCAAGGACTTTGCTGAGCTTCTTATAAAGGATAAGGCTTTTTCTCCTCTTATACAAAGAATAATCATACAAAAAACACATAAGGATTTAAGGCTTTCTTTACTTAGGATAAATCCTAGCTTGGTAAGCGATGATCTTGCTTTTTATCTAGCTCTTAATGCCCTTTCTTTTAATGATGAAAATAGAGCCTTTGCTTTTTTTGATAGGGCTTATCATACTTTTAGACTACAAAGCCATAAGGATAATGCCTTGTTTTGGCTTTATAAGATAAGTTTAAAAGATGAGTATCTTGTGAAATTAGCACAAAGTCCATCGTTAAATATATATAGCATTTACGCAAAGGAGCTTAAAAACATACCTTTAAAGGAATTTGAGCTTTTAAATGTAAGTTCTAAGAAAAAGGTGGATTTTGACATGCAAGATCCCTTTGCTTGGCAGGACTTAGCAGCTAAGATAGCTAATTTAGACGAGGCTTCCTTAGAAAAAATGGCTCAAAAATTTAAGTCAGAGCATACCTTGGCCCTCTATGCTTATATCTTAGAAAGGGTGCATAAGTTTAAAAATAACTATTTTATAATGCCTTATTTTGAGTATTTAAAAGATTATAGCAAGGAAAGACAAGCTCTCATTTTAGCTATAGCAAGACAAGAAAGTAGATTTATACCCACGGCGATTTCAAGCTCTTATGCCCTTGGCATCATGCAATTTATGCCCTTTCTTGCAAATCACATAGCTAAAAATGAGTTAAAACTAGCAAATTTTGACCAAGATGATATGTTTAAGCCAAAGATAGCTTATGAGTTTGCAAATCATCATCTTAACTATCTTGAAAAGCATTTAGGCTCTGTTGTTTTTATATCTTATGCGTATAATGGTGGCATAGGTTTTACAAATAGAATGCTTAAAAGAGATGATATGTTTAAGGGCGGTAAATTTGAGCCTTTTTTGTCCATGGAATTTGTGCCTTATAAGGAAAGTAGAATTTATGCTAAAAGGGTTCTTGCGAATTATGTTGTGTATCGCTTACTTCTGAACGATAGTATAAAGATTTCGAGTATCTTTGAAAGTCTAGTTCAAAACAAGTAAAGATATTTGGACAAATTTTTACTATTATTGGATTTGTGTTTTTATTTGTGCTTGTGAATTTATAATATCTGGCGTATTCATTTTGTATTAAAAACTTAAGCAAGTTATCCCCTTTTTCTATGCTTTTTAAGTCAACCTTTTTATTATCTACAAAAATTTGCAAGTTTGAAACATCAAAAGAAGGCGCTATAAAAAGTGCAAAGACATCATCTTTTTCATACTCGTCTAAGACAGGATTTAAAAAGCTTATTGAAAGTATATAATTAGATGAATTTTGAGAAAATTTTGCCTTTTGAGTGTGTATGAGAGTTTGTGCCTTTAAATTTGTTGAAAGCATCTCATCTTTTGAGCAAGAAATGAAAAACAAGGCTATAAAAAGCAAAAGTATACGCATAAGTCCCTCTTTTTACTTTTAATTATAAGATTATTAGTATTTTTTTTAGTTTAAAAAGTTATAATTACGCAAAGTTTTTATTTTTATAGCCTAAATACTAACTCTTTTTTAGGTAATACAAGGAGATATATTGAAAGAGCTTCTAAAATCCATAAAAAAAGCAGTATTTGAAATTTCAAACGAGCTTAAAAACCCAGACACCTCATATAGTAGCACGCAAAACGCTACGGGTGATAAGCAGCTAAAACTAGATCTTAGGGCTGATTTAATAATTAGTGAAATTTTAAGTAAATGCTTTAGCGTAAAAGCCTTGATAAGCGAGGAAAAAGAAGAGCTTTTAAAGCTAAATGAAGATGCTAAGTTTATAGTGGCTTATGATCCTCTTGATGGCTCATCTTTGCTTGATGTTAATTTTAGCGTTGGCTCTATCTTTGCCATATATGAGGGCGAGGCAAGGGCAAAGAATTTAAAAGCAGCGATTTATAGCATATATGGACCTAGACTTGAGTTAGTTATAGCTGAGCAAAAAGTGGAGCTTTTTAGATATCAAGATGAGGATTTTGCTTTTGTAAAAGAGCTTAAAATGAGTGAGAAAGGCAAGATAAATGCCAGTGGAGGCACTCAAAAAGAGTGGAGTAAAACTCATGCAGACTTTATAAAGTCTTTATTTGATGAGGGTTATAGGCTAAGATATAGCGGTGCTATGGTTAGTGATATACATCAAATTTTATGCAAGGGCGGAGGGATTTTTTCCTATCCAGCTACCAAAAATTCTTTAAACGGCAAGTTAAGAGCTTTTTTTGAGGTCTTTCCTCTAGCCTTTATTATGCAAAAAGCTGGTGGTTTTAGCACTGATGGCTTTAATGAGAGTTTATTAGATCTTCATTTTGATGATCTTCACGCCACAACGCCTTGTTTTTTTGGTTCAAGCTACGAGATAGAAAAGCTAAAACAAGCTTATAAGGCTTAAAAATGGATAGCTTTGAAGAGGTATTAGATTTAAGATTAAAAGACTTAAAAGAGTGCCAAAATTCTCTTGGTTTAGAGTCTTGCTATCATTGTGATAAGCTCTTTGAGTGTGAACTTAGAAAAAATTATGTAGATTCTGTTTATAATAGCATGTCAAAGGGCAAGATAGATGGCGGTTTTGATTTTTAAGGAGAGCTTAGTATGCGCTATATAACAACACCTATTTATTATGTAAATGATGTACCACATTTAGGTCACGCTTATACAACTATCATAGCTGATTTTCTAGCTAGACTTTACAGGCTTAGAGGGCATAAAA
>CASFHJ010000264.1 GCA_949294425.1 uncultured Campylobacter sp. | reverse complement strand
ATTTAAGGCATTAAGCGATGAGGATTTAGCCTTGCTTTTAAAAAGGGTGCAAGATGAGCTAGGTTTTTATATAGATGATGAGGCTAAAGAGCTTTGTATAAGACTTAGTGCAGGAGATGCAAGATCTTTGCTAAATTTATTAGAATTTGCCCTAGTTCTTGATGAAAAAAATATAAGCGTAAATAGCTTGCAAAGGCTTAAAAATAAAGCTTTTAGCGAGGGTGTAAGCAATAAGGATACGCATTATGATCTCATCTCAGCCTTTATAAAAAGTATGAGAGGAAGTGATGTTGATGCCTCGCTTTACTATCTAGCTAGAATGATACAAGCAGGTGAAAGTGCTGATTTTATAGCTAGAAGAATGCTGATTTTTTCAAGTGAGGATATAGGAAATGCTGATTTAAACGCCTTAACACTAGCTACAAATACCCTAGTAGCTGTAAAAAATATAGGCTATCCTGAGGCTAGAATTTTACTTTCTCAATGCTGCGTTTATCTTGCTAGTTCAAAAAAGTCTAACTCAAGCTATCTTGCTATAAATAAGGCTCTTTCTTATGTGGATAAAAATAAGGCTCTTTGCATACCAAATTATCTTAAAAATAAGCACAAAGATAAGGAAAAATATCTTTATCCTCATGATTTTGGTGGCTACGTAAAACAAGACTATCTTAGCAAAGAGCTTAGCTTTTATGAAAGCAAGGGCATAGGAGATGAGCAAAGACTTTTAAATAATTTAAATTTTTATAAAAATTCTCATAAAAAATAAAAATTTTCAAGTGTTACCTTTTGTAAAACCTGCTTCATTTTTATTAGAAATTTAGCATATTTTTGCTAGTATTTTGCAAAAAATGAAGGAGGATATTATGAGAAGTTTTACTCACAAAACGCCCAAGCATAATAATAAAACCTTAAAAGCACATTCTTCACTCGTCCTGCCCCTGATAGTCTTCGTCGTCTAATTTTTTTCATAATTTTTATAATTTACAAATTTTATTTTTTCAAGGATTTTTATGCAATTAAATGGCTCTGATATACTTATGGAAGTTTTACTAGAACAAGAAGTTGATACCATTTTTGGTTATCCAGGCGGTGCAGTTTTACATATATATGATGCCTTATATAAATATAAAGATAAAATAAGACACATAATGCCAGTTGATGAGTGCGGTGCAGGACACGCAGCTGATGGCTATGCCAGAGCTAGTGGTAAAACGGGAGTTGTCTTAGCTACAAGTGGACCTGGTGCCACAAATTTAGTAACTGCTCTTGCCACTGCTTATATGGATAGCATACCTGTTGTTGCTATTACAGGAAATGTTCCTACAAATTTAATAGGCAAGGACTCCTTTCAAGAGGTTTATATAAGCGGTATTACCATGCCAATTACTAAGCATAATTTTGTCGTAAGAGATGTTAAAGACTTAGCAGATACGCTTAGACAAGCTTTTTTAATAGCCAATCAAGGAAGAAAGGGTCCAGTTTTAGTTGATATACCAAAGGATATATCAGGAGCCTTTTGTGATTTTGTAAAAAAGCCCAAAAAACAACCTAGAAAATATTTAATAGATAATAACTTGCAAAAAAATATACAAGAGGTAGCCTCTCTTATAAATGAGTCAAAAAGACCTCTTGTTTATTTTGGTGGAGGTACTAGGGACTACACTACTATTTTAAGAGAATTTCTACAAAGCTCAAATATACCTTGCGTTCATACCATAATGGCTGCTGGAAATATAGCTTACGATGAGGACTTTTACGTGGGGCTTATAGGAATGCATGGCACAGTAACCTCAAACACCATTATAAATGAGGCTGATTTGATCCTTGCAATAGGCACTAGATTTAGCGATAGGGTTGCCTCAAATACCTCTAAATTTGGTGGGAGTGCTAAAAAGGTTCACATAGATATAGATCAAAGCGAGGTAAATAAAAATGTTAAGGTTGATTACGAGCTTATAGGGGATTTAGAGGAGATTTTGAAAAGCTTTTTAGCCCTAAAATGCAAGGCTAATAGCAAGGAATGGTTTTCTTATATAAAGGATATGAAAGAAAAAGAGGAGGCTAGATTAAAAGCTAAATTTAATCCTGAGGATTTTAGCCCCAAAAATATCATGGACACTATCAATGATATAACAAAGTCAGAAGCTATCTGTGTAACAGATGTAGGGCAACATCAAATGTGGGCAGTGCAATACACAAAGCACAGATTCCCAAGATCTTTTTTAACAAGTGGAGGGCTTGGAACTATGGGCTTTGCTTATGGGGCTGCTCTTGGAGCTAAGATAGCAAAGCCTGAAAAAGTCGTTATACAAATCACAGGAGATGGCTCTTTTTATATGAATTTAAATGAGGTTTCAACTGCGTTTGAATACAAACTACCAATCATTTCTATCATATTAAACAATAATACCTTAGGCATGGTAAGGCAGTGGCAAAGCTCTTTTTATGAAAACAGATACTCAAGCACTGATATGGATAAAACGATGGACTATGTAAAGGTTGCAGAAGGTTTTTACGCTAAGGGCTTTTCTTGTAAGAATTTAAGTGAATTTAAAAATGCCTTAAATCAAGCTCTAAAAGAAAAAGACAAACCAGTTTGGATAGAGTGCATCATAGATAAAGATGAAAAGGTCTTGCCTATGATACCAGCTGGTGGTAATGTGGAAAATATAATAGTTGATTAAGGATTTGCTATGAAAAAGAAAGTTATAGTTTTATTTGTTGATAATAATCCGGGTGTTTTAGCTAGAATAACGCTTTTATTTGCTCAAAGAGGCTTTAACATAGCAAGTTTAACTGTGAGTGAAACCTGTATAGAAAATGTTTCTCGTATAAGTATAGTAGTAGATGCAGATGAGGCTACCATAATGCAGGTCATAAAGCAAAGCTCAAAGCTTGTAGAAGTGCATTGTATACACTTACCAGATGAGGATAATATGATTTTAAAAGACTTGCTTCTTTTAAAAATTTATGCAAGGGGTTATGATAAAAAGAAAATTTGCACCCTAGCTGATTTTTATAATGCTAAAATAATAGACATTTCAGATGGAAGCATTATCTTAGAATTAGTTGCCTCTCCACAGATCATAGATGAGTATTTAGAAAAAATGCAAGGCTTTGAAATTTTGGAGCAAACTAGGACTGGTATTACTGTTATGGAAAGAGGTGTGGTAAATTTTTACTGCTCTTTGTAAGAATTTATCATTTTATCAATCATATAAACTAGGAGGAAGAGATGATTAAAAAATACTACGATAAGGATTGTGATTTATCTTTATTAAAAGATAAGGTAGTTGCCATCATAGGTTATGGCTCTCAAGGACATGCTCATGCTTTAAATTTAAAAGATAGCGGCATAAAGGTAGTGGTTGGTTTAAAAGAGGATAGCCCTAGTGTTGCTAAGGCTAGAGAGGCTTCTCTTGAAGTTTTATCCGTTCAAGAAGCTAGCAAAAAGGCTGATTTACTTATGATGCTTGTTCCTGATGAGTTAGCAGCTGATATTTATAATAGCCAAATAGCTCCAAATTTAAAAGACTCAGTAACCCTAGCCTTTGCTCACGGCTTTAATATACATTATGGCTTGATTAAGCCTAGCAAAAACACAGATGTTGTTATGATAGCACCAAAGGGTCCAGGTCATACGGTTAGAAGTGAATATCTAGCCTCAAAAGGTGTGCCAAGCTTAATAGCTATACACCAAGACTACAGCGGTAGAGCAAAAGACATAGCCTTAGCTTATGCAAGTGCCATTGGAGCTGGTAGGGCTGGAATTTTAGAAACCACTTTTAGAGATGAAACTGAAACCGATTTATTTGGTGAACAAGCTGTTTTATGTGGAGGGGTTACAGAGCTAATGAAGGCTGGTTTTGAGACCTTGGTAGATGCTGGATATGAGCCTGAAATGGCATATTTTGAATGTATACATGAGATGAAATTAATAGTTGATTTGATTTATGCTGGAGGCTTTGCTGCGATGAGGTCTTCTATATCAAATACTGCTGAGTATGGGGATTATAGAACAGGCAAAAAAATCATAACAGATGAGACTAAAAAGGCTATGAGAGCAGTTTTAAAAGATATACAAGATGGAACATTTGCAGGGGATTTCACCACTGAATTTTCAGCTGGAAAGAGGGTTAAATTTGACACTAGAAAAAGACTAGAAAGCGAACATCAACTAGAAAAAGTTGGAGCCTCTCTTAGAGAAATGATGACTTGGATTAAAAAATAATCATGGAATGATCTTTGCTTTAACCTTCCTAGCGATATTAGGAAGGTTTTTTAATGAATATAAATAGCTCTTATACAAATAATACAAATAATATCTTAACTTCAGCTCTATCTTACATACAAAATAAAACAGAGGTAAAAGAAGATAATTTTCAGCCCCAAATAAATAAAGAAAGCATTATTTTTACCCAGTCTTATGGTAGTGAATTTGGCTTTAGAACAGATAGCGAGGGCTTTTTTGAACAAGATTTTAATATGCAAGCGGGCTTACCTTTTTCTTATAAGATTAATATCAAAAGTATAGAAAATATAGCAAAAGAGCTACTTAAGCAAGATGAGGATTTAAGCATAAAAAAGCTTGATATAACAGGGCTTGTAAATACTTATTTTAATGCTTTAAAATCTATAGAAAAAGAATTTAGCACTCAAGCTAATGAGTATCTTTCAAGGAGCGAAATATCAAGATTAAATCAAGGCTTTAGTACAGAAAGCGGGGAATTTTCAGATGAACTTATGAAAATTTATGAGAGCATGAAAGAAATGAAGGAGTTAAGGTCTTTAAATAAAAATTTAAATACCTTAAATTTAGGTATAAAAATTTTTGATTTTGGTTTTGAAGATGCCATTTATAATAACTCAAATAACGAGCTTTTAAAGCCTTATATGAATGAAAATGGCGATATTTCTAAGTCTGGACTTTTGATGAATTTCATACATAGCAACTTAAGCACAGAAAATGAGGCAAATTTTTTCATAGAGCCTATCAAACTTGGCTTAGACTCACATAAAAATTTAAGAAAAATGCTTGAAAAAGAATCCTTATTTCAAGCTTATATAAAGGATCAAAACTCAAGCAATATGAGTTTTGATTTATATCTTTATGTAAATGGAGTAAACAAACAAAACACAAGTAAGCAAAAGCTAGAAAACCTTTATAGCCAGTATCTCTCAAAGCAAAGAGATGTAAATATAAAAGACTTTGTAAACTCTAGCTCTATTTTTTCTCTTTATACTCAGCTTTTAAACGAGGATTTTTCATCTTTAAAAAATTCCCTTGCCAACACAGATAAGGAAAGCTTACAAAGTATAAGTGCTGACATAAAAGGTTTAAACGAAGCTTTCTTAAGACAAAGAGAAAAACAAGCAAATTTTAATAGGGTTATAAAATCCTATCTTTCCATTATGCAATGAAGCTTAGTGTGCTCCTATGAAATATTTTTCAACATCATCAAGAAGCTTATCGCAGTATTTAGAATCCAAGTTTTTCTCTACAACTAAATTTATATAAGTCTTTGTATCTCTAAAGCTTCCTGCTGATTTTATATTATCTCTACCAAGGTTTTGACCCTCTTTGCTATATTTTATATTGATGTTAAATTTCAAAGCAGCAGAAGCCTCTCCTAAATTTGTTTCCATTAAGACATTCATATTAGAGGCTTTTGAAAGTGTGGTTTGGGTTTTTGATATTATTTCTTTAAATCTTTGATAAAGCCTTATAAGATCTTTTATAAATTTATCGTCAAAGCTCTCATAAGCTATCTTTAGTCTATTTTTAATATCTTGCGTAGTGCCTTTTTCAGGAGCTATAAAAACCATATAAAAGCCATTTTTTATATCAACTTGTTCGCTTTTTGCGTCTCTACCGCCTGACATTATTTTTACATATATTGCATTGTCAAGATAAATTCTATCTATCATAGGTCCGTAAATTTCGTATTCTTTAGGTCTTGTGATAACCTCTCTTGCTATGAGATTAAGCTTTACAGAGGCATCGTGTATTATTGGTTCCATTTCTTTTTTTATATCAAGTAATTCTTTTAACATTTAAAGATCCTTAAAAAATTATATGTTAAATTCTAGCTAATTTTTTCTTAACAATAATTTAGTAAAATTCAAAGAAAAAACAAAGGATTTACAAGAATGAAAAAGATACTTTTAAGTGTGGTGCTTTCAGCTACTTTTGTATTTACGGCTTGTTCGCAATATTCAAGCGATCATATTCAAAATCATAAAGAACACAAACATGAGACAGAGTCAAGTAAAATTCTAAGCTCTATGCATAAGGCAATGATGGATACAGCCTTTGTTGAAAGTGGGGATATAGAAAGAGATTTTCTTGCCAATATGATACCTCATCATCAAGGTGCTATAGATTCTTCAAGGGAATTTTTAAAGACCTCCATTGAGGATAAGAAAATAAAAAACATGGTTGAAAATATCATAAAAACTCAGGAAAAAGAGATAAAAGAATTTAATGATATTTTGGCTAAGAAAAGTTACACACAAACAAAGATTAGCAAAAAAGAATATGAAAAATTTGTAAAAGATGAAAAGCGTATAATGCAAGATATGATGCACAAAATGCACTCTGTAAAAGAAAGCAAGGATATAAATAGAGATTTTTTAGAGGCTATGTCTTCTCATCATCAAGGCGCTGTTGATTTGTCAAAGCAGATTTTAAGATATAGCAAAGATAAAAAAATAAGACAAATTGCTGAAAATATCATAAAAACTCAGGAAAAAGAGATAAAAGAATTTAAAGAATTTTTAGCAAAATAATCTTATAATTTCTTAAGGACAAGGAGGTTTTTTATGGGTAATCCACGTGGTTTTTTAGATTTTAAAAGAAAAGAATTTAGCAAAATTCCAGCAAAAGATAGGATAAAAAACTATAAAGAATTTGTAATCTTGCATGATAAAAAAGAGCAGCAAATACAAGCTTCACGCTGTATGGATTGTGGAGTTGCCTTTTGTCATGCGGGTTTAAAGAGTGCTGGCAAAGATATAGGATGTCCCTTAAATAACCTCATACCAGAATTCAATGACGCCATTTACAAGGGTCTATGGGAACAAGCTTATAAAAGATTAAGCATAACAAATCCTTTTCCAGAATTCACCGGCAGAGTCTGTCCTGCGCCTTGTGAGGATTCTTGCGTATGTGCCATAAATACAGATAGTGTTACTATAAAAAACAATGAATTAGCCATTATAGAAAATGCTTTCAAAGAAGGCTTTGTAAAGGCAAAGACAAAGACAAAGGAAAGTGGCGTTAAAATAGCCATAATAGGCAGCGGTCCAGCAGCTTTAGCCTGTGCTGATGAGTTAAATTCTTTGGGGCATAAGGTAAGTGTTTTTGAAAGAAGTGATAGGCTTGGTGGGCTTTTGATGTATGGTATACCTGATATGAAGCTTGATAAAAGTATTATAAATAGGAGAATAAAGCTTTTAGAGCAAAGCGGTATAGAGTTTAAAACAAAGCAAAATATAGACTCAAAGCAAAAGGTGCAAAAATTAAAAAAAGAATTTGATTATATAGTGCTTTGCACCGGGGCTTCTAAACCTTTAAATTTAGATATAAAGGGAAGAGAGTTAGAGGGAGTTATGTATGCTCTTGATTTTTTAAGCCAAAATACAAAGGATTTGCTTAACACAGGAAAGGCATCAAGTCTAGCCAAAGATAAGGACGTTTTGATAATAGGAAGCGGTGATACAAGCGTTGATTGTGTAGCTGTGGCTGTAAGAGCTGGTGCAAAGAGTATAAAACGTTTTGAAAGAAGTCCTATAAGAGCAAGCACAAGGACAAAGCAAGATCCTTGGCCCCTAAAGGCTGATATTTTTAGCACAGATTACGGGCTTGAGGAGGCTATAGAGCATTACGGATACGATCCTAGGATATATCAAAAAATGACTAAGGAATTTATAGGAGAAAAGGGTAGAGTAAAAGCTGTTTTGGCAAGTGATTTAAGGCAGGAGTTTAAAGATGGTAAAAAAATAAATTTAGAAGTAGAAAATTCTGTGAAAGAATACAAGGCTGATTTAGTGCTTTTGGCTATGGGTTTTGAGGGTAGCGAGGATAGTATAAGAGAAAATTTTGCCGTAGATTTTGATGAAAAACGTAATATTCTTACAAATAATTATCAAAGTAGCGACGAGCAAATTTTTGCTTGTGGAGATGCGAGATTAGGTCAGTCTCTTGTGGTTTGGGCTATAAAAGATGGCATACTTTGTGCTAGAGCTATACACGAGAGATTAAGCATTAAAAAAGAAAAAATTTGCTAGAATCCTTGCCTCAGTAAATTTTCAAAGGAAAAATATGCCTAAAATGAAAAGCGTTAAGAGCGCAACTAAACGTTTTAAGGTGGGTAAAAATAAGATAAAAAGAGGTCAAACCTTTAGATCTCATATACTTACTAAAAAACCCGCAAAAAGACTGAGAAAGCTCCGCAAAGGAGCCTATGTGCATAGCACTAATATAAAAGCGGTTGAAAAAATGCTTGTGATATAAAAAGTTTTTGACAGAGTCATTTAACTCCCCTTAATCTTGTAGAAAAAAGGGAAGATCCTCCCATGAGGACGCCATTTAGAAAGGAAAATGTATGGCAAGAGTGAAAACAGGTGTGGTAAGAAGAAGAAGACACAAAAAGGTTTTAAAACTAGCAAGAGGCTTTTATAGTGGTCGTAGAAAACATTTTAGAAAGGCTAAGGAACAGCTAGAAAGATCCTTAGTTTATGCTTACCGCGATAGAAGACGTAAAAAAAGAGACTTTAGAAGACTATGGATAGTTAGGATAAATGCCGCTTGTAGATTAAATGATATAAGCTATTCAAGATTTATAAATGGTCTTAAAAAAGCTGGCATAGAGCTTGATAGAAAAATTCTAGCAAATATAGCTATGGACGATGCTAAGTCTTTTGCTAAATTAGTTGATGAGGCTAAAAAAGCTTTAGCTTAAAAATTTTTATCTGCTTTCTTAATAAAAGCAGATTCTACTTAAAATTTATATCCCGCTTCAAGCCTCGCATAAAAATCTATATTCTTACTTATATCACTTTGAAATATAAGCCTAGAATAAACTTTTCTCTTATACGCTAGATCAAAGGCACTTTGAAGTCTTAGATAGTCATTGTTCTGTCTTTTGCTTTGAATTTGAAATCTAGTTCTTGAAGTATCGTTTTGAAAATAAGCCTCATTTTTAAGAGTGTTCATAAAAGAGTGCTTGTATCCTCCCAAAAAAGACATTTTAAAGGCGTATAAGTTAAAATAATCCTTGTCGTATTTTAGATTAAGCCCTATAAAAGAACCTAGATCATGATAGGTATTTTTATCTATGTATAAGGCTGAAGAGCCGTCATTTTCTTTGATAGAAGGTGTGCTAAGAAAGCTGTGTTCTACATAGCTTAGAGGCGTTAAGGTGAAGGTGTTACTTAGTTCAAAATCTTTGCCAAAACCCAAAAGTTCACTACCTGAGATAGCATTATAATTTGATTTAAAACTATCATTAAAATTTGAAATTTCAAGCTTTCTTTGCATGAAATCTTTTTGTATCCCAGCCCTTAAGGAGGTGAGTATAAAGAAAGTATCTAGCTTTATCTTGGAGTGAAGCCCTAAAAAAGCACCGCTACTTTTAAGTCTAGCCTCACTATCTATATCATAAGAACCTGCCTTAAGCACTAAAGAAAGTGCTAGATCCACATTCTCATTTATAGCCCTAGAAAGCTTTGCATTTGCTCCTGCAAGATAAGCCTTATAAGAGGAAAAATCCGCGTTTTTTCTAACTTGATGATACGATGTAAATGGGCTTAGACTTATGCTTGATTCCCAAGTGAAAAAGTTATTATTATTTAGATCTGCTATAAATTCATCATTTAAATATCTGTGAAAATCAAAGCTAATTTTCACATTATCTAAATAAGGCTTTGAGCCAAGTGAATTTAGGGAGGCTCTTATATCACTATTATTTTGCAAGAAGTCAAGCTCAGTAAAAAGTGATCTTACATCAGCTCTATCACTAAGGGCTAAAGAAGAAAGAGCCTTAGAAATGCTTTTATCTTTTGTGAAATTACTATAGTCTCTTTTTATGTTTAGGCTAGAATTTTCATATGTAAAACTAAGTGTTTTGGAGCTTGACTCATCTTGCACAAAGCCTATATCATCAAAAGAGCCACTGGCTGTGTTGGCATTTTTAAACAAAAACGAGGCGTCGTTATTTAGGCTTATTGAGCCCTCCTTATAAAAGTCTTTTAATACAAAAAAATTTAAGTTTCCGCCCTGAATATCAACTGAGTTTGCTTCTATATTTATCTTAGCATCAGAGCTTAGCCCAACTTCTAGCGTTGAATTTGTTTTTTGTGTAAAAGTATTTTTAATTCTTACAAGAGAATTTGTTCCTAGACTTAAGGTATCATTTAAGACAAGATCATACACTTCTATAGACTTTTCTGTTTTTAAATTATTATTTATATTTAGTTTCAAACTATCATAGCCTAAGATATTTCCATCAAAGACTACTTTATTAGGATCAAAATTTAAAGATGTAGAGGCTAGTAAATTTGAAGCTCTTGCACTAGGAGTGCTTTGAGTATTTGTGCCTAAATTTACTTCCGTAAAATATTTATTTCTATCATTTATTTCTAATCTTTCATTATTAGGATCCCAAAGTGAGATAATATCTCCTTTTATAGTGGCTCCATTTTCTATATTTATGTTTTCAACAAAGGCATTGTTAGCTATGTAAATGGCTGCTTCACTTCCTTCTATGTAAGAGCCTTGTTTTACGTTTAGATTTGATACTAAGGCACCATTTAGATTAAATATTTGCATTAAGTTATCTTTTACAGTAGAAGGGATAGAAACCCCACTTAGCATATAAGAGCCTCTATACTCT
>CASFHJ010000263.1 GCA_949294425.1 uncultured Campylobacter sp. | reverse complement strand
AAACATCGCTTCAGGGTGGGAACACAGCAGAGCATTTTATTTTACTATGTGCCACAGAAAATCTGAAAGAGGGTTTTAAAGAGTGATTATATCAAATATTTTTATAAATTTTTAGGATTTTTACTTAAGTTTTACTGCTTTTTAGGCTGAAAGATCAGCCTATTTTTAGTTTAAAAGATTTCCTATAGCCTTTGAAGCTTCTTTCTTTGCAGCATCTTTAGCTTGACCTTTAGCATCATTAGCTATCTCTTTACCACTTTTACCACTTAGTGCTCCAGCAGCAGCGTTTGTGCCCATGTTTTTAGCAGCATCTCCTATAGCAAAAGAGCTAGATGATACTAGTGCTAAAAAAGCCACCATGCTTAAAATCTTTTTCATTTTTGTTCCTTTCTTTTGTAGTTAAACTACTATTTGCAAAATTAGATTAGAATCTAACACCTAAAAGTTTAAAACCAAGGTGCAATTATACAAAAAAAAAAAAAGATTTACCTTAAAATTTTCTTGAAAATTTCATTTTAAAAACATAGCTTTTAAAATTTAAAAAAATACTTGATACTGAAAATACAAAGCTTAAGCTAAATTTTAAAGAATTTACACAAAATTTACATTTATAAAAAAATACTTTTTTATTTTTGGTGTAAATTTTCTATGTAAGATATAGCTGAAAGTGCTGCTAATGCACCATCTGCTGCGGCTGAGATGACTTGTTTTGCAGCGTCTATTCTTAAGTCTCCAGCCGCAAATAAGCCTTTTATATTTGTTTGCATTTTTAAATTTACTATTACCTGTCCTTGCTCGTTAAGATCGCATAAAAAAGAGCCATTGTCTTGCTTTAAAACCTCATTTTGCACATCAAGTCCCACAAAGGTAAAGATACCCGGCACTGCTAAATCCCTGATACTCTCATCTTTTAGCCTTATTTTTACTCCGCAAAGACCGCTACTATCTCCGTATGCCTCAGCTATAGTGGCATTTGTTATGAGTTCTATTTTTTTATTTGCTTTTACCTTATCAATGGTAATTGGAGCGGCTTTGAAAGAGTCTCTTCTGTGTATTAGATAAATTTTAGAACAAATATTTGCTAGATACAAAGCCTCTTCTAGCGCACTATCTCCCCCGCCCAAAACTGCAACTTCTTTGTTTTTGTAAAAAAAACCATCGCAAGTAGCGCAGGTGCTAACACCCTTACCAAAAAATTCAGCCTCTCCTTTAAAACCCGCTTTTTTAGGTCTTGAACCCGTGCAAATGATTACAGCTTTAGCCTTTTTTACACTAGAGTCCTCTAGCTTTATATCAAAGCTTTCATCTTGGTTTTTGCTTATTTGTTTTACTGTTAGCATTTCATGTTTTAAGCCAAAACGCATACATTGCTCATTCCATGGCTGCATAAAAGAAAGCCCGTCCATAACCTGTGCAACTCCGGGGTAGTTTTCTATCTCTGAACTAGACATTATTTGTCCTCCTGGCATGCCCTTTTCAAACATAACAACATTCTTAAGTCCACCACGAGTAGCATATAGTCCTGCACTAAGTCCAGCAGGTCCCCCGCCTATTATCGCCAAATCTAACATGATATTTCCTTGAGTGTTTTTAATAATTCTAGAATTCTTAAAATAAGAAAGAGTTAATGATAAAATTATGTTTTTAATAGCCGACTAGCGGCTATTTTTAGAATAAAGAATTTAGCTTATCAGTAAGCACTTGTTTTGACTGAGCTCCTACTAGCTGGTCTACTACCTCTCCATTTTTGAAAAAGATTATAGTAGGTATGGATCTAACTCCAAATTGTGCTGCTAGATCGCCTTCCTCGTCTGTGTTTACCTTGCAAATTTTAGCCTTGCCTTCAAAATCATTAGCAAGCTCTTCTATAACAGGAGATAGCATTCTACAAGGTCCACACCAAGGTGCCCAAAAATCAACCAAAGCTATACCGCTTTTTGCTTCTTCAAAATTGCTAGAGTTAAGTTCTAAGTATTTTCCCATCTCTTTCTCCTATGTAAATATTTTCCATAAATTATATCTTAAAAAGATAAGATTGAGGTTAATTATAAGCTTATGTTGTGCAAAAAATCAACTTCCTTATCTTTTATACAAAGCAAATCAAGTTGGAAGTCTTTTTCAAAGCCTTCTTTGCTAAGATAGTATTTGATTGTTTTTATAAGTTTTTGGTATTTTTTCTTATCCAATCTATAGGCAACTTCATACTCATTTTGCGTGAATTTTACCTCTACAAAGTGTAAGATCTCATCTTTTGTGGCTATTATATCTATCTCTCCAAATTTAGAATGAAAATTCCTAGCAAGTATCTTAAAGCCTTTTTTTCTTAAAAATTTACAAGCCCTATCTTCGCCTAAAATTCCACCTAAATAAGAGCTAATGCCCACTAATCCTCCATTCTCATCATAAAGGCTTCATCTTTCATAAAGCTTTCTTTTTTAAGCTGCTCTAATAAAATTTTTATACTTTTTTCGTAGCTTTTATGCGTGGTAAAGAAAAGTGTGCTTTGTTTTCCTCTTGGTTTTTGCAAGAAAATATCTACTGAAATTTCATTTTCACACATTAGTTTTGTTATCTTTGAAAGCACTCCAAGCTTATCATCAACAAGAAGTCTTAGATAGTATTTAGAATAAATCTCTTCTTGTTTAACTAGGCTAAATTTGCTTTTTGAACTAAAGCCAAGCATAGGTATTTTAGCTGAATTTGAATTTTTAGCATAATCCATAAGATCAGATACCACAGCACTAGCAGTTGCCTCTCCTCCGGCTCCTTCTCCGTAATAAAGGCTTTCCTTAAGCATATCTCCATTTATACTTATAGCATTCATAACCCCATCAACCTTTGCTAACATCGCATCTTTAGGTAGTAGGGTAGGGTGAACTCTTAGCTCTACTTTGTCTTGTTTTGCCTTTGCTATGCCAAGCAGTTTTATATTTAACTCAAATTCATCTGCAAAATACATATCCTCAGCACTTATCTTGCTAATGCCCTCTACTAAAATATCCTCTGGCTTTGCCTTAAGCCCGTATGCTATGCTAGAAAGTATTAAGAGTTTGTGCGCAGCGTCAAAGCCATTTATATCAAAGCTAGGATCAGCCTCAGCGTAGCCTAAATTTTGGGCTTGTTTTAGAGCCTCTTCAAAGGAGCTATTTTTTTGTTTCATAGAGCTTAGTATGAAATTAGTCGTGCCATTTAGTATGGCTTTTATGCTTATTATATTATTTGCGCTTAGACCCTCTTTTAAAATTCTAATGATAGGAATTCCACCCGCCACACTTGCTTCGTATCCAAAAAAGGTATCCTTTGCAAGGCTTTCAAGTTCGTATCTATGGTAGGCTAACATGGCTTTATTTGCACTAACTACAGCCTTTTTTCTTTTTAGAATTTCACTTACTATTCTAAAAGGTTCGTCTATACCGCCCATAAGCTCTACAAATACATCTATATCATCTCTTTTTAAGATCTCATTTACATCTTGCACTACTGGTATTAACGCATTTTCTTTTTTGCTTCTTGCAAGTGCTATTACAGGCTCTATCAACTGCCCGCATCTAGCTTTTATAATGTCTTTATTTTCTAGGAGCAATTTTGCTACCGAAGAGCCAACGGTTCCGTATCCTAGTATTGCTATTTTCATTATTCTTCTTTTAGGTATTTTTTGATATTTCTTGCGGCTTGGCGAATTCTGTTTTCATTTTCTATAAGAGCTATTCTTACATACTCATCTCCAGCTTCACCAAAGCCAACTCCCGGACTCACAGCTACTTGGGCTTTTTGCAGGAGTTGTTTTGAAAATTCCAAACTTTTTAAATGAGCCTTTTTAGTGGGTAGCTTAGCCCAGATAAACATACTAGCACTTGGTTTTAGAAGCTGCCAACCGGCGTTAGAAAAGGCATCAAGTGTTATTTCTAATCTTTTTTCATAAATTTTTCTTATCTCCTCAACACAGCTTTGATCTGCCTCAAGTGCTATGGTGGAGGCAACTTGTATAGGTGTATACATACCATAATCAAGCCAAGATTTTATCTTTTTAAGAGCTGTTATAAGTCTTTTATTTCCTACTAAAAAGCCTACACGCCAACCAGCCATATTGTAAGACTTTGAAAGAGTATAGCACTCCACAGCTACATCTTTAGCACCCTCTACCTCAAGTATTGACGGGGTTTTATACCCATTAAATGTAAGCTCTGCATAGGCTATGTCTGATATTATGTAAAATCTTTCCTTTTTTGCCATTTTTACCAGTCTTTCATAAAAGCTTTTTTGAACTGTTACTGTTGTTGGATTGTGAGGAAAATTTACCACTAAATACCTAGCACGTGGTTCACTCTCTTTTAAGGTATGCTCTAAACTTTCAAAAAATTTATTCTCATCAAGCTCAAAGTTATCATTATAACTTATAGGCATTTTATTAACTGAACCACCGGCTAAGATAAAGCCTTGAGTATGTATAGGATAAGCAGGTGTTGGCACTATGGCTACATCGCCGGGGTTTATGATGGCTCTTGCTAAATTTACAAAGCCCTCCTTACTTCCCATAGTAGCAACAGCCTCTGTCTCGGGATCAAGCTCTACTTGGTATTTTCTTTTATACCAAGAACAAATGGCAAGTCTTAGCTTGTAAATTCCAGCAGAAGCCGAGTAGCCAGATGTTTTATCCTTGTTTGCACTTTCGCAAAGCTTATCTATAATGTGCTGAGGTGTTTTACCGCTTGGATTTCCCATAGAAAAGTCTATAATATCCTCTCCAGCTCTTCTAGCGGCTAGTTTTATAGCATTTACCTCTGCAAATACATAGTTTGGTAGTCTTTCTATAGTATTAAAGCGAATTTCATCAAACATAAATCACCTCCTAAGTTCTATCTTTAGCCCTCGTCTTATATTATCTAGGTTAAAATTATCTCCTATTATTAAGTAGGCTGCCTTGCTAGGCAAGGATCTTACTAAGGCATTATTTTTTTCTGTGCTTTTAATGCTTTCAAGCAAGTTTAAATTCTCATCTAAAAATAAAAGTTTTGGAAACCAATTATCACTTGGATTTGCTTGTACTGCTATGCTTTTGGCATTTTGCAAGGAGATGAGATAGTCTTTATGCGGTCTTTTAAGCTCTTTTATTGTGTTAAGAGGTATAAGAATTTGCGGGTTAAAATTAGCATTTGAAAAGTCTAATTCATACTCATAAGAATAAGCTGAGATTTTTTTGACATTTGTTATATACACTAAATTTTTTGATAAAATTTTGCTAAAAAGCCCCGGATCTAACAGATACCTAGACTCTACCTTTAGCTCATAAACATTCATATTTTCTTGTTTTAGAAATTTAGTAGGTATAAAATGCACGAAGCCAGATTCATTTAGGGCATCGTTGATTATTTTTACAAATAAAATAGCCTCTGCCTTTGATGAAAATCTTAGTTTTAAACTTGTGGGATTTTTTAGTGTAAAATTTATCAAAGAATTTGTTTTAAGCACAGAGCTTATAAGATCCCATCTTGGATAGCCTAGGTGATTTTTATAATCCTTGCCTTCAAACAAGAGCTTTAAATCGGCTTCAAGTGCAGGATTTGCAAGCATATTTCTAGCCAAATCAAGAGAACTAAGAGCAAAGGACTTTATAAAAAAAAGCATACAAAGAGCTAGAATTTTTACCATTCTCTGCCCTTGTTATTGCTCATAAATTCGCTTAAGCTTATACTTTTTATCTTTCCATCTTTTACTAAAAATCTTTTTGATGAGCCTGATGGAAAGTCCTGTGTTTTGCCCTCATTATCAAGCATTGTTATGGCGGTAGCTCCTATTAAGATCAACTGATCAACCGCTAGATCTACAGAAAAATTTTGATCCGTAACTATGGCTGTTTTTTTGTAATCTTTAAGCGTGATAAAGCCCACCCAGACCTTACCATTTGTGCTAAATATAGCCTCTTGCTTTTTGTTTATATTTGATATTGTATCTTGCATTGTTGTGCCAGCTTGCTCTGGCTCATAGCTTATATTTTCTTCTTCTTGTATGGGCTCGTTTTGTTCTGTGAGATTTTCATCACTTAAATTTGATTCAGTGCTTATAACTGAGTTTAAATTTGTCTTAGCCTCTCCTACTATATCCACTACAGAGGCGTTTATTGGCTCGTTGTTTTTGTTTAAAAACCTATCAAAAAAGCCGTATTTATAAGCAGCAAAAAGGGCAGCTACAATTAAGATTATAATTATTAAATACAGCCAAATATAAGAAGATTTTTGCGAGTAAGAGTCTAGCTGCGTGGTTATATTAGGATTTGCTTCCTCTTTTTTTTCTTTTTTATCTTCCTTGCCCTCGTCTAAAAAATCTTGATATTCCTCTAAGTAAGCTGTAAAATCTATATCATACTCTCTTGTTATTATCTTGCAAAAACCTCTCACGTTAAATTTAGAAAGAGCTTTAAAGTCCTTTTGAGCTAAGGCTTGTAAGAATTCAAGCTCTAATTGAGTTTTTTTCATAACCTCTTTTAAATCCAAGTTCTGTAAGTTTTTATCCATTTACTATCCTATCGCAAAGTATCGAAAAAGCGGCATTTACATTTAAGCTATCAAAGTCATTTTTCATCTTTATGCTTAAAATTTCATCGCTTTTTTTAAGTATTTTTTTTGGCAAACCAAAACCCTCACTTCCCATAATTAAAATTTTTTTATCAGCAAAACTAAGCTTTTTTACGTCCTTACCATCTTTGGCACTTGCATATATGCTAAAACCCTCCATTTTAAGCTCATTTAAAAGGCTTAAAATATCCTTGCTAAAAGCTATTTTTAAATCCAAAGCCGCACCGCAGCTAGAGCGTATAACTCCTGACATTGGTATTTGGTTTGAAAGTATCAAGCCATCAAGACCAAAAGCATAAGCACTTCTAGCGATAGCACCTATATTTCCAACATCGCTTACATTAAAAAGAAGCGCTAAAAAATTCTCCTTTTTAAGTGAGCTAAAATCGGCAAAATTATAATCCTTTAAATCCATCAAAAAGCCTTGATGATTTCCGTTTTTAGCTAAGGCTTGGGCTTTTTTTGGATCTAGTTTGTTTATCTTAAAGCCCTCTTTTGCTATCTTATTAAAGGTGAGTTTATCACAATCCTTAGCTAGATAAAGCTCTTTTATCAAGTTTTTGTGCTTTTGTAAAATGTAAAAGAACACTTGTTTGCCGTAAACTATCATAAATTCTACCTAACTTTGACTTAAAAGTAGTTTTTTGTAAAGTTCTTTTGGATTTTTTGAGTGAATTTTTGCCAAAAGCTTACTTTTTTCTTTTAAGCTTATATCTAAATTTAGTATGTCTTTTTCGCTTATAAAGGACTTTTTTTCATCTTTGTTGGCATCTATTACAAGCACCCATTCCCCGTTTAAATTCTCATTTTTTAATATTTTTAAAAGCTCCTTAGCACTAGCCTTAAATTTTTTTTCAAATTTCTTACTTATCTCTTTTATCGCAAAAAGCTCCCTGTTTTCATCTATTAAGCTTATGCTTTCTAGTAAGGATAAAATTCTAGTAGGCGACTCATAAACTATGCTTACATAAGGGTTTTGCATTAGCTCTTCTATCTCTTTTTCTCTATTTTTTCCCTTATTTGATAAAAAGGCAAAAAAGGTGAATTCTTTTTGTTTAAAGCCACTTGAAGCAAAGGCACAAAGCAGGGCATTTGCACCCGGTATAACCTCGTAATCTATTTGATTTTTTATAGCAAAATCTACCAAAACAGCTCCGGGATCGCTTATACAAGGCATACCCGCATCACTCATATAAACAACATTTGCATTAAAAAATTCTTTATTTATATTTGATAAAAATTCTTTTTCATTATGAGAGTGTAAGGCAATAAATTTTTTTATCTTTATGTCTAAGTTAAATTTGAAATTTAAAGCTTGTATTAAAGACTTAGATACCCTAGTGTCCTCACAGAGTATAAGCTCACATTTTTGCAAGACAGAGATGATTCTAAATGATACGTCCTCTAAATTTCCTATGGGACTTGGCACAAGATAGAGCATAGCTCACTGCAAAGCATACTTTTTCTTAAATTTTTCCACTCTACCAGCAGAGTCTACTATCTTTTCACTACCTGTGAAAAAAGGATGACAAGATGAGCATATATCGACTTTTAGCTCTGCTTTGTTTGATCTTGTTGAGAAGGTATTTCCACAAGCACAACTTACCTTGCATTCCATAAATTCTGGGTGTATGTCTTTTTTCATTAAAAATCCTTTTTTAAAAGCTTAGATTATATAATTTTAATGTTAAATTAATATTAAAGCCCTCGTTTAGAGCCATAAATTTTTAAGAAAACTTTATAGAAAATTTTATAAATTGTGTAGAATTTACACAATTTAAAGATAAATTTAAGCATTTTGCAGTAATATTTTTCATATTTTATTTTAGTATAAGGATTTGCTATGGAATTTTTGGAACTTATCCTAGTTTTAATAGCTCTCTTGCTTATTATAAAAAAGCCTCAAAAGGAAAATTTGGCTTTTTCTTTAGTGTTGATAGCATGGGTGCTTATGGTTTTTCTGTATTTTGGACACAAGTCAAGCAATCTTTTAAGCACTATGAATTTATAAGGAGTAAGAATGAAAGAAGAATTAGCTAAAACAAAACTTTTTTACGCCTTGATGAGCTTGGCAGGATTTTTAATCATACTTTTACCTGTTGGCATAGCAAATGTAGTTCTTGGCTATTTTATGGGAGATAGCCCTTGCTATTTATGTTGGGGGCAAAGAGAGTCAATGATCTTTATAGGAGTTATTGCCTTTTTTATTGTTAGGTATGGCTTTAAGCCTAGATATGTTGCTATGCTTTTATTTATGGCAGCTGTTGGTCTTTATCAATCCTTTTTGCACTATGGTTCTCATGCACACAGGGACCTAGATCAGGGCTTTTCTTTGCAAATTTTTGGAATTCACACTTATTTTTGGGCTGAGGTAGTTTTTTGGGCTGTTATTGTGCTTTTGGGAGTATTGTTTTTATTTGCTCCTAAGTTTTCAAGCTTTGATAAGGAGATGAATGGGGAAAAATTTAGAAGCTTTGGTAAGTATGGCTTTTTTGCTGTTATTATAAGCACTATTATAGTAGCTTCAAATGCTTTCCAAGCCTTTGTTAGCACAGGGATACCACCCTTTATAGGTCAGGGCGATCCTGTGAGATTTAGCTTAAATCCAAATACCATAATTTGGAGTACAGATGGCTGGAAGGGTAATTGGACAAATATATCCTTTTTAGGACCTAGAGATGTGAAGGCTCCAGACTATGCTTTTGCACCAGCTACTAAGCTTGGCATAGAATTTGACAATGACTCTTCTAATTCTCCTTTTGTAAGTATAAATAAGGACTTAAAAATTTCAAGTTCTAGGGATATAAATTTCACTAAGCCTATAAACACTCTTTCTTATATAAATGAAGACTTTGTTCTTAGTTCTAAATTTGATGTAGCCTTTTTGGACGAGAATTTTAACTTAAAAGATAGCTTTGTTTTAGACCCTTATTTTTCAGCCACTATAGACCCTATAATAGGCATCATACCTTATATGAAAGATAAATATCTTTTAATGGGTTCAAATAAAAGCTTTTTAAGATTTGCTAGGAATCCTAACGCTGATGAAAATTTGCAATATGCTGATTTCATAGAGGGAGCAAGTAGCTTTGAAGGGCAAGGAGAGGGCTTAGGACGTGGTAGGTTAAGCACTGTAAGATCTATTTATCATCATGTAGCAAGTATGGCAAGTGATGAAAAGTATTTTTACCTAGCCACAGTGCCAAATAACAAGGACAAGAAAAAATTTGTTATATCTAAGTTCTTGCTAAGCGATAGAATTTTATCGGCTGAATTTACTCCAAAAGCAGAGCTTAAAGAGGGAAGAAGCTTAGGCGATCTTTATATAAGCTCTATGACTTATCTAAATGGAGAGCTTTACGCACTTAGTAAAAATCATAACGTAATAGTCGTGATAGATCCTAAAAAAGAAGAAGTTACTAGGGTGCTTTCTTATCCTAGCGAGATAAAAAATGCTAGAAGCATCTTTTTTAAGGATTCTAAGATCAACATACTTTCCTATCAAGATAATAGCAATAAATTATATATCTTAGAATGAAATAAGGCGTTTTAACGCCTTATTTAATACAGGTCAAAAATTTTTCTTAGCTCTTTAATATCTTTTGTTTTCGTTAAGGCTAGGCTTAGTAAAATTCTTGCTTTTTGCGGGTTTAAATCATTTGCCGATATGAAGCCTTGTTCTAATTCTTCCTTACTAAGGCTTACTAAGCCAGAGCCTACACGAGAGCTTTTTACTACAAAAATTTTCTTTTCTTTTAATAATTTTATTAGGTATTTTTTTGAGTCAAAGTCTATGCTACCAGCTCCACTACCAGCTATTACCAAGGCTTTTGCTCCAGCCTTTACAAAGGCTTTTATAGCCACCTTTGCACCAAGATAAGAGTAGCTTATATCAACTCTTGGCAAGGAATAAAGATTGCTTAGGTCAAATTTTTCATCTATGCTTTTAGCGTTTAGATACCTAAAAAAAGGCTTTTCATCTAGCATATAGCCTATTTCTTCTTTAAAAGCGTCTAAGTTTAGGGTGTGGATCTTACTTATATTTCTAGCCGAGTAAATTTTATCATTCATTAGGGCTAAAACTCCTTTATTTTTGGAGCTTTCATCACTTGCTAGACATATGGCATTATAAAGATTTTTAGCCCCGTCTGAGCTTATGGCATTTGCTGGTCTCATAGCACCGACTAAAACCACAGCCTTAGGGCTTTTTATGGTTAAATCTAAAAAATACGCCGTTTCTTCCATAGTATCAGTTCCATGTGTGATGACTACAGCGTCTATGTCCTTATCTTTTACAAGCTTATTTACTTCTTTTGCTAAGCTTAGCCAAAGCTTTTCATCTATATCACAGCTATCTATATTTGCAATTTGTTTAGCACTTATTCTAGCTATGTCCTTAAGACCTGTGAGATCTTTTAGTAAGGACTTGATATTTAAGGTGGCGGCTTTATACTGCGTGCTAGAGTTCTTAGAGCTAGCCTCTCCTGCTATTGTGCCACCTGTTGCAAGTATGGCTATATGCTTAGTTTTCATGTCTTTTAACTTTGTTTTAGGCTTAAACTTAGTTTGTCAAGCATCTCATCTATGTGTTCTTTTTTTATTATCAAAGGGGGCAAAAATCTTAGATCATTTTTACCGCAAGAAACCAGTATCAAGGAATTTTCTTGAGCTTTTTTTATCACTTTTTCTACCTTCATTTTAGGGCTTAAGCTTAAGCCCTGCATGAAGCCAAGCCCCTGTCTTTTCGTGATAAAGCTAAATTTTTTCATAAGCTCATCTAAGCCTTGTTCTAAATAAGGGCTAAGTTTTTTAACATTTTCCAAGATATTTTCATCTTTGTAAGCCTTAAAAACAGCGTTTACAGCTGCACAAGCTAGAGGATTTCCTCCATAAGTTGTGCCATGATCTCCTTGTTCTAAAAGATCATAAGCTTTTTTTCCTAAAACAAAGGCTCCCACGCTAACACCACAACCAAGTGCCTTTGCTGAGGCTAGAACATCAGGAAGAAGCTCAAAATGCTCATAGGTAAAAAATTTGGCACTCCTACCCATGCCACACTGAATTTCATCAGCTATTAATAAAATATCTTTCTCATCACAAAGTCTTCTAAGTGCTTTGTAAAAGTCTTTTTGCGCTACCTTTATACCACCTTCTCCTTGTATGCTTTCAAGTATAATGGCAGCGGTTTTTTCATTTACTAGCCTTTCTACGCTTTCTATATCATTAAATTTTGCAAATTTTACACCCTTAATTAAGGGCTTAAATGCTTTTTGATATTTGGAATTTGAGGTAAGAGATAAAGAGCCCAGAGTTCGTCCGTGAAAGGAATTGTTAAAGGCTATAAATTGGGGATTTTTTAGAGCCTTTTTAAAGGCAAATTTTTTAGCTATCTTAAAAGCACCTTCCATGGCTTCGGTGCCAGAATTTACAAAAAAAACCTTTTCAAGCTTACTTGCTTTTGCTAGATTAGAGGCTGCTTTTTGGATATTTTCATTGTAGAAAAGATTACTAGTGTGTAGTATCTTATCTACTTGCTCGTGCAAGGCTTTTGTAAAGCTTTCGTGCCTGTAACCAAGCGCACAAACTCCTATCCCACTTGCAAAGTCAAGGTATTTTCTACCCTTATCGTCAAAAAGATAAACGCCCTTGCCTGAAGTTAAGCTTATACTAAATCTTTTATAAATTTGAAGTAAATTATCCATATCTAAGCCTTTGTAATCACAGTGCCTATGCCTTTATCTGTGAAAATTTCTAATAAAAGGCTATGCTTTAATCTGCCATCTAGTATGTGAATTTTATTTACTCCGCTTTCACAGGCTTCAATGCAAGATTTTAGTTTCACCAACATACCGCCTTGAGTGTTTTTTGTTAGCTCTCTTGCTTTTTGTATGTTTATTTTAGAAATCAGTGAGCTTTTATCCTCGTAATTTTCATAAAGTCCTTCAACATCGCTTAAAAAGACTAGCTTTTCGGCTTTCAAAGCCTTTGCTATCTCACAAGCTACGTCATCTGCGTTTATATTATAAGTGTTTGCGTTTTTATCCATGCCAATAGGAGCTATTATAGGTAAAAAGTCCTTTTCTAGCAGATCTAGCAATACTTTTTCATTTACATTTTTTATCTGTCCTACAAAGCCTAAATTCTCATCTTTTTGTTCGCATTCTAATAAAAATCCGTCCTTTCCGCTTATGCCTATGGCTTTTACTCCGTGGTATTCTAAATTTTGAACCAGGGATTTATTTATCTTATAAAGCATAAGCTCTGCTACTTCTACCACCTCTTTTGAGCTTATCCTAAGTCCGTTTTTAAACTCACTTTTTATGTTTAATCTCTCGCACATAGAGCTTATGTCTTTTCCTCCACCATGCACTATGACAGGCTTTAAGCCAACTAGTTTCAAAAGAGCTATGTCTTGCATAACACAGAGCTTAAGCTCCTCATTTTCCATGGCAGAGCCTCCGTATTTTATGAGTGTTATTTTGGAGTTAAATTTTCTTATATATGGTAAGGCTTCTGTTAAAATTTCAGCTTTTTCTAAGTAAGTTTGCATATATTTTCCTCTTTACAAAAGTGTTATTTTATTACAAAAATACAAATTTTGATAACTTTTTAAAGCAAAACTTATATAAAATACAAATAAATTTTTATTTTTAATTAATACTAAAAGTATAAAATTAAGCCTTTGATTTTAGAACTTGGAAAAAGCTTATGTTTGAATGGTTGTTTAGCGTAGATGCCCTGATTACCTTGCTTACTCTTAGTGCTCTTGAGATAGTGCTTGGTATAGATAATGTTATTTTGTTAGCTATTTTGGTAAATAAACTAGATCCAAAATACAGAGACAAAGCTAGATATTTAGGTCTATTCTTAGCTATGTTTGCCAGAGTGCTTTTGCTCTTTTCATTATTTTTGATAATGAAACTTACCGCACCCTTGTTTAATATCTATTTTCCGGGTATTTCAGGCGAAAATTTTGCCTTTTTACCTATGGAAATTTCTGGCAGGGATCTAGTCTTATTTTTTGGAGGCTTATTTTTGATAATAAAGCCTATAATGGAGATAGTAGAACAGCTAAAACAAGCACATGGAGAGGAGCATCATGGAGGTAGCAAAAAGGCTAGATTTTGGACTATTATAGTGCAAATTATCTTGCTAGACATAGTTTTTTCACTAGATAGTGTTATTACCGCTGTGGGTATAGCAAAAGATATAGAAATAATGGTTTTAGCTGTCATAATAGCTGTCTTTGTTATGCTTTTTGCTTCAAAGCCTATATCTGACTTTGTAGAAACTTATCCTAGCATAAAAATTTTAGCCCTTGCCTTTTTGATAATGGTCGGAGTGGTTTTAGTATGTGAAAGTCTTGACATACACATAAGCAAGGCTTATATATACACTGCCATGGTATTTTCTTTGGCAGTTGAAATTCTAAATATCTTAGCCAGTAAAAAACAGCTTTAAATGCTTTTTAGCATTTTTATCTGTTTGTAAATACTTATATTAGTGCATAAAGAAAGCACGAAAAATACAGAAAAAATGCTAAGAAAAAAGAGATCAATTATCATAAATCCACTGTAAAAATACAAAAACAAAAAGGATAAAAAAGCACATAGACAAATGAGTAAGAGTAAAGAAAATCTAAGCCTTGCTTCTTTGAAATTATCCTTTTTTGTGCTTAAATTTTTAAAAAGTATTATCTTATCTTTTCTTGTAAAGCAAAGTAAGTTATCTCCTTTGTTTAAGAGATTTTTTTCAATACTTTTATATTCCAAATATTGCTTATCTAAGAAAATTTTATAAGTAGAGTATCTGTATTTTTTTTCCTCGCAACTAGAGATTGTGCCTTTTAGGAAGGTGTTTTTGTGGTTTAAGAAATTATCTATGCTCAAAAATGCCATAGCTATCGCCGCCTAATTCCCCTCTGTAAAGTGCCTCTAAATCTAAATCAAGACTTACGCTTTTTTGCTCTGTGAATTTAGAATTTGAAAAAATTAAAAAGGCATCTATCTCTTCTTTAAAACTTTTTAAGAAATTTTCTCCCCCTTCAAACATTATAAATTTAGCATCGCTTGGTATGCTTTCATAAAAGTCTCTACCTTTTACGCAAAAGGCTGCTATGTTTTTGTCAAAGCTATTTATGCCCTTGGTGCTCAAGATACATAAATTTGGTGGCTTTGCTGAGGCTAAGCGAGAGTCTAAAATGGGTCTATCAAGTCTTATCGTATTTCCGCCCACTACTAAAAGATCTATTACGGCTCTTATTTTGTGCGCATATGTTCTGCTTTCTTTTGAGCTTACAAATTTACCTAGTGCAGAGCCGTTTAGACTTAGAGCTAGTTTAAAAAGCTTATAGCTTTCATTTTTTTGCCATTTTAAAAAGGGGCTTATGAGCTTTTCTCCAGCTTCCTTGCAAAGCCCAACTTCAACTTCTAGCCCATTTTTTCTTAAAAAATCAAAGCCACCTGCAGCCTTTTCATTTTTATCCAAAACAGATATAAAAATTTTTTTAAATTTAAGTTCTGTAAAAAGCCTTGCGCAAGGCGGGGTTTTTCCTTGATGATTACATGGTTCAAGACTTACGTAGGCTATGGCATCTTTTAATAAATTTGAGTGATTTTTAAGTATAAACTCATGCGCTTCGTTTGGATTTGTAGGTATTTTAAGGCTTGGATTTAAAAGAAGTAGAGCTTTTTTTATGGCATTTAATTCCGCATGCGCACAGCCAGCTTGTTTGTGTGCTTCTATGCTTAAAATTTTTTGATTTTTATCTAATATAAGGGCTCCAACGGCTGGATTTGGATAGGTTAAAAACTGATACTTCCAAGCCTCATTAAGAGCTAAATTCATATAAAATTCATCATTCATTGCATCTGTCCTAAAAAAGATAGTAAAGCTTTGATTCTTTTTTTACATGTGCCTTTAGTTCAGAAAAGCGAAAAACAATCCTCTCGACAAGCCCAAAGTTATTTAGCTTCCAAGTAAATTCTATGCCATCTTTGTTTATGAAAAAATCCTCTGGCAGAGTTATCTTGCTATTATCTACCCCTAAAAGTCCACTTGCACTCGCGTTTATAAGCTTTGTTTTAAGTAGGGCTAAAAGATTTTTATCATTTATATCTTGTATCAAATCTTTGGTCTTATTAGATATTTGCTCTCCATTTTCTAGTGAAAATATATGATATTTAGTATCATTTTTTCCGTGAACCCCGCCTAGATACTCATAGCTAAAATTTTTAAAGGCTATTATTTTGTCATCTATGTAGTCTGGCATAAAGGAGTTTATATACTCTATGTAAAAGGAGAAATCCTTTTGCTGTTTTATCATTTCTTTTTGTTTTTGTATCAATTTTTCCTTAAGTTCTAGCATGGAATTTGCACCATAAGCTATCTTTTCATTTATTTTTTTTCTAACCTCATTGTCTATGGCTACTAAGCTATTAGGTAGAAAAAAAGCATCATCTATCATGGTTATCGTGAAATTAAGACCTATATTTAGCTGCTCTTGTAAGATATGTTTTACAAAATTTAAGGTATTTACTTTTTGGCTGCTAAGAAAGTAGATACTATCTAGCTCTTTAAGGCTAAGAACTGGTTTGTCCTCATCAAATTCTAAAGTAGCAAGTATTTTTTCATCTGAATTTACGTCTTTTAAAGTAAAGTCTTTTTTACTGCTATTTAGCTCTCCTAAATAAAGCTTTGCTTCATCTAGTATTATAAAACTTGTCTTATAGTTTGTATCATCTATCTTTTCTAAGCTAAGATGAGCTCTTTTTTTTGACTCATCTTCTAAGAGATACCAAAGCCCCTCATTTTTTTGCATGGAAGAAAGGGGTAAGTCTATCTTTGTTTCACTAGAGCAAGCAAGAAAAATAAATGTAAGTACGAAAGTAAGTAAAAACCTCATGAAGCTCTCCTTGGTAAAATCATAACATTATTAAAATATAAAAGCAAGATTTAGTGCTAAAAAAGATTGTTTTAGGTGTTTTCTTTTAATGCTTGTGCCTGATAATGAGCTATTAAGCTTTCTATTAGTTCGTTAAAATTTCCACTTTCCATTATGTTGTCTAGCTTGTAAAGTGTTAAATTTATGCGGTGGTCGCTTATTCTGTTTTGAGGGAAGTTATAAGTCCTTATCCTCTCACTTCTGTCTCCGCTTCCAACCTGAGATTTTCTTTCAGAGCTTTCTTTTTGCAGTCTTTCTTTTTCTTTCATTTCGTAAAGTCTAGCTTTTAAGACCTTCATAGCGCTTTCTTTATTTTTATGCTGGGATTTTCCGTCCTGATTTACTACCACTATGCCTGTTGGTATATGGGTAATACGCACGGCTGAATCCGTTGTATTTACGCTCTGTCCCCCATGTCCACTTGATCTCATAACATCTATTTTTAAATCATTTGGATTTATATCTATTTCTATATCATCAACCTCTGGCATAACAGCAACGGTAATAGCTGAAGTGTGGAGTCTGCCTTGAGATTCTGTTTGTGGGACTCTTTGAACTCTATGAGTTCCGCTTTCATACTTAAAGCGAGAATAAGCACCATTTCCCTTTACAAGCAAGATAACTTCCTTAAAGCCACCAACACTTCCCTCACTAGAGCTTACTATCTCTGTTTTATAGCCATTTAAGTCAGCGTATCTTATGTATGCTTTTAGTAGGTCTCCAGCAAATAAAGATGCCTCATCTCCGCCCGTTCCAGCACGAAGCTCTAAAAATATATTTTTATCATCATTTGGATCTTTTGGTAGAAGTAGAATTTTAAGCTCTTCTTCAAGCTTTGGTTTGCTTTCTTCTAAAATCTTAAGCTCTTCCTTTGCCAGTTCAGCAAAATCAGCTTCACTTAAAAGTTGTTTATTTTCATCTATATCTTTAAGTGTTTTTAGATACTGTCTTGCTTTTAGAACTATAGGCTCTAAAGCCTTTTGTTCTTTTGATATGAGAGCTATTTTATTTACATCATTTATAGTGGAGTCTTTTTTTAATTCCTCATTTAGCTCTTCATATCTTTTTAAAAATGGTTCTAGTTTCTTAGCAAACATTAGGATATTTTATTTACTAAAAGAGCTAAACGACTTACCTTTCTTGAAGCGCTTTGTTTTTTCAAAAAGCCTCTGCTAACCATAGCATGAATGCTTTTATTTGCTAATTTAAAAGCCTCTGTTGCTGCTACCTTATCTTTCTTTTCAGCCGCTTCTCTAACAGCCTTTGTTATATTTTTAAGCCTTGTTCTGTAAAATCTGTTTCTTTCTGTCCTTTTTAGGGTTTGTCTAGCCCTTTTTTCAGCAGATTTGTGATTTGCCATCTTATTTTATCCTTCTTATCTTTAACTTTGAAATAAAATTTTAATTCTACAAATAATAATATTAAAAAAACATTAATATTTGTTTGCTAGAAATTTCAAAATTTTAAGAAGGAAATAAATGAAAAATATAGCCATAACAGGAGCAAGCTCTGGTATAGGTAAGGAATTAGCCCTAAGCTTTGCCTCTAGTAAGGTAAATTTATTTATAAATTCTCGCTCAAAAGAGTCCCTAAATCTTTTAGCAAAAGATTTAAAAGAGCTGGGTGCAAAAGTTAGCCTTAAAGCCTTTGATGTTAGTTGCGAAGAAGAGGCACTTAAGTGGTGCGATGAAATTTTTAAGCAAAGACTGGATTTACTCATCTTAAATGCTGGAATTTCATCAGGTCTTGATGAAAGCCCTGAAAAACAGATACAAATTAGCAAGGTTAATGCTTTGGGCGTAGCAAATATCATCTTTCACGCTGTAAAAAGAATGCAAGAACAAGAATTAATTCAAGGAAAAAGAGGTCAAATTGTGCTTATAGCCTCCATAGCTTCTTTTTTAGCCTTGCCAAATGCACCGGCTTATAGTGCTTCAAAGCATTATGTAAAAGCACTTGCAGAAGCTCTTAGCATAGCTTATCCTGAGCTTTGTTTTAGCGTAATTTGTCCGGGTTTTATAAAAACAGAATTAACAAAGCACATAAATATAAAAAATATGATGGATGTAAAAAAAGCTGCTAAAAAGATAGTAAGAGCCATAGAAAAGGAAAAAAATATCTATAGCTTTCCTTTTCACACGGCTTTAGGAGCTAAAATTTATAATCTTTTGCCCTTTTGTGTTAAAAAGAGATTAAAGGTTCTTTTTACTCAAAGATCAAGACTCTAGCTTTAGTTTAAAATATGATAAAATTTCCTCGCAAAGTTTTAAGAAATTTACCCCGTCAATACTTGGTTTTTCTTTGAAATGCTTGTAAATTTCATTAAGCCCCTTTTTAAGCTCATTAGATGTTAGTCCATGACTTATAGAGAGTGCAGCTTCCATAAAGGCAGCCATTTTATCACAGGCTTTTAAGGCTTTTCCATCTATAGCATTGAAATCATTTTCATTAAAGCTTTTTAAAGAAGCAGAACAAGAGCGTATCACCCCGTCTTTAAATGTCCTATTTTCAAATTCATCTTTTACAAATAAATTATTTTCATCTTTTCTTATGCCTAAAAGATATGAAAATTCAGCTTTAAAATCACTTGGCACAAGGGGTAAAATTTTATCATTTATGAGTTTTATCTCATACTCACTTATTAAGGAGTGCAGCCCATCTATGCCGTATTTTACGGGGCTTATTATGTCTCTTGTAAGGCTTTCTGGTAGGTCATGAAACAAGGCGCAGTAAAAATTATTTTGCACTCTTTTTTCACAGGCATTTACACTTAAGGAGTAAAAATAAGACAATATAGCAACCACAAGCATATGCCCTAAAACAGCAGTTTCTGGTATGCGAGGTGTTTGAGCCCATCTTTTTTGAAAGCGAAGTCTGCCGCTTAGATCTATTAGCTTTGCTATTTTTTGATTTAAGGCTATCTTTCTAGCTCCTATTAGCTCGTAGTAGTCCTCTAGTTCTTCTTCAACCTTACCCTTTATATCCTCTCTATCATTTAAAAATTTACTAGTTTGCTAGACTATGTTAAATTCCCATCTAGGAGCAAAATAAGAAGCCGCCTTTAGTATGAGTCTTTCTTTTTTAAAATTGTCTTTTTTTAGATACTCTTCACATCTTTTTAAAAATTTTCCACCCTCTATATCCTCTATCATGGGCTGAAGTTTTGATAAAACCCAGATATTTATTTGCTCTTTTTTTTGTCTAAGCATTTCATGATATACATCAGGTCTTATATCTGTAACTATAACCCTGCTTAGAAATTCAAAAATACCCCCCTCAAGCACCGCAGACATATCAACATCTTTTTCAAGCTTTGCTATGAAATAAGCTATTATAAATTTATGTGCTTGTTTGTCAAGCTCTACTAGTTCAGTCATTCTAGGATAATCATTCCATCTGCTTATGCAAGCAGCCTTAAAAATTTGCTCTATTAATTCAGCCCTTATCATAAAATAAGCCCTTCTTATAAATAAAAATTTTTTAGATTATACTACATTTAAAGCTTTTTTTCTTATAATTTTTTTAGTATAAAAGGATATATTATGAGTAAGTACACGCATTTACATTTACATACTGAATACTCTTTATTAGACGGAGCAAATAAGCTAAATGAGTTAGCTAAAACCTTGCAAACACAAGGCGTTGACACCGTAGCTATGAGCGATCATGGCAATATGTTTGGTGCTATTGATTTTTATAAGACTATGAAAAAGCATGGCATAAAGCCTATAATAGGGCTTGAAGCTTATATACATAATTTTGATGAGCTAAATGACAAGTCTTCAAGGCAGAGATTTCATCTTTGTCTTTTTGCAAAGAATCAAAAGGGCTATGAAAATTTGATGTATCTTAGCTCTCAAAGCTATATACACGGGCTTTATTACTATCCTCGCATAAATAAAAAAATACTTAAAGAGCATAGTGAGGGCTTAATTTGCACTTCAGCTTGTTTGCAAGGTGAGATAAACTGGCATTTAAACACCAAAAATGAAAAAAATATCAAATTTGGTGCAAAGGGCTATGAGGCTGCTAAGGAAGTAGCTTTGTGGTATAAAGAGGTTTTTAAAGATGATTTTTATCTTGAAATCATGAGACATGGTATAGCAGATCAAAGATACATAGATGATATGATAATAAAGCTTTCAAAAGAGCTTGACATAAAGATGATAGCTACAAATGATACTCATTATACCTTTAAAGAAAGAGCAGACGCACACGAGGTTTTAATGTGCGTAAACACAGGAGTTAAGCTTGATGATCCAAATCGCTTAAAGCACAGCGTGCACGAGTTTTATCTAAAGACTCCAGAGCAAATGCAAAGACTTTTTGCAGATTTACCAGAAGCCATTGCAAATACTGAAGAAATAGCTTCAAAGTGCAATTTAGAACTAAAATTAGGAGATCCAACCCCGCCAAATTTCAAATTTACTAGAGAATATGCAAATGAGCATAATCTAACATTAAAAGAAGATAAGGAATTTAGCTTTGAAAATGATGATATAGTCTTTGATTTTTTATGTAAAAAAGGTCTTACGCAAAGGCTTTTGTATGTAGATGAGAGTAAGCATGATTTGTATAAGCAAAGACTAGAAAGAGAGATACAAATAATTAAAAATATGAAATTTTCAGGATATATGCTTATAGTTGCTGACTTTATCTCTGTTGCTAAGAAAAAAGGAATTCCAGTTGGTCCTGGCAGAGGCTCTGCTGCTGGTTCTTTGGTTGCTTATTCCTTACAAATTACTGATATAGATCCTCTGCCTTATAACTTGCTTTTTGAAAGATTTTTAAATCCAGAGCGTGTTTCAATGCCAGATATTGATATAGATTTTTGTCAAGACAGAAGAGATGAGGTTATAGACTATGTTATAGATAGATATGGCTCTGATAAGGTGGCTCAGGTTATAACCTTTGGTAAGATGTTTGCAAAGGGTGTTATAAGAGACGTAGCTAGGGTTTGTTCTATGCCTATAAATGAGGCTGATGAATTTGCAAAACTTGTGCCAGACGAGCTTAAGATAACCCTGCAAGGTGCTTATGAAAAAGAGCCAAAGATAAGTGATTTTATACAAAGTCATTCTAAGGGAAAGGAGGTTTGGGAATTTTCCCTAGCTCTTGAAGGCTTAAATAGACATGCAGGAGTTCATGCCGCAGGACTTGTAATATCAAATGAGTCCTTGTGGAAAAAAACCCCTCTTTTTAGACCATCTAAAAATGATGAAAAGCACCTTGTTACGCAGTATTCTAAGGACTTTTTAGAAGATGTGGATCTTATAAAATTTGACTTTTTAGGGCTTACAACCCTAACCCTTATAGATAATGCTATAAAGCTTATAAAGCAAAGATACAATAAAGACATTATTTGGGAAAAGATAGATATAAATGATGCAAAGGTTTATAAAACCATACAAAGCGGTAATACCTTAGGTATATTTCAAATAGAATCAGAAGGTATGCAAGCCTTAAATTCAAGGCTTAAGCCAGATAGATTTGAAGATCTTATAGCTGTTTTAGCACTTTATAGACCAGGACCTCTTGAAAGCGGCATGCTTGATGATTATATAGATATAAAGCATGGTCGCAAAAAGGCTCAATACGTCTTTGAAGACCTAAAGCCCATACTAGAGGATACATACGGAGTCATAGTTTATCAAGAGCAAGTTATGCAAATAGTTCAGCAAGTTGGAGGATTTTCCTTAGGCGGAGCTGATAATGTAAGACGTGCTATGGGAAAGAAAAAAAGAGAAATTCTAGATAATCTTAAGAGTGAGTATTTAGAAGGAGCGAAAAAAAGAGGCTATGACGAAAAAAAGGCTGATGATTTATTTGAGCTTATATTAAAATTTGCAGAGTATGGTTTTAATAAATCTCACTCTGCTGCTTACGCTTTAATAGCCTTTCAAACAGCCTTTTTAAAGACTTATTATCCAAGTGAATTTATGGCAGCACTGCTAAGTAGCGAACAAAATAACGTAAAAAAGGTAGCCAAGTATATAGATGAGTTAAAAAGAATGGATATAGAGCTTTTGCCTCCTAGCATAAATAATGCAAGAGGCGAGTTTGTAGCCATAAATAAGGAAGGAAAAGAATACATAGTTTATGGGCTTGCTGCGATTAAAAGTGTGGGCATTCCAGCGGTTACAAATTTGCTTTCAGTAAGGGGCGAGGGCTTTAAAACAATAGATGAATTTATAAAAAAAATAGATCCAGCAAAGATAAATAAAAGAACCATTGAAAGCCTCATAAAAGTAGGTGCTTTTGATGAGTATGGATATAGTAGAAAATGCCTCATGGACAACATAGAAAGAATATGTGAAATGTCAAGAAAACTAGCAGAGATTAAAAGAAATGCAAGTGCTTCTATCTTTGGCTTTGAGGAAAGCACTGATTCTATAAAATTAGAGCTAAAAAATACCCAGGAATTTAGCCTAAAAGAAAAGCTTGAATTTGAAAAAGAAATCATAGGCTTTTATCTTTTTGCTCATCCTTTAGATGAGTATAAAAAAGATATAGAGGGCTTAGAATTTTATAAAAGCATAGACTTTGAAAAATTAGATGGCAGCGGACAGGTAAATTGTGTGGCTAAGATAGAGGAATTTAAAAGCTTTATGAGTAAAAATGGTAAGAGATTTGCTAAGATGAATATTCTTGATCCTTATTCAAGCTTTGATGTGCTAGTCTTTGAAAGACATGTTTCCAGATTAGAAAGCATAGCACAGGACGATGAAAAAAAAGATAAGCCTTATGTTTTTACCTTAAATTATAAAAGAGATGATAGAGACTTTAGTCTTATGTTTCATGATATTTTAGAGCTTAAGGAGGCTAAAGATAATGGCATAAAGGCAAAAACAAGCTTTAAAAATAAGAGTGAGAAAAAAGAATACACTCAAGAGCCAAAGGAATTTGAAAAAACCATACTAGAGCTTGATCTTAGCTTTTTAAACAAAGAGCTTATTTACGAGATACATGAGTTAGCAAGTTCTTTGCATAGCTTAAATGAAAACAACAAAAGGCTTGTCTTAAAGATAAAAACCATAGATGATTGCTTACTTTATACTACAAATTTCATACTTTCAGAAGAGGCTAAAGAAAAGATTTTACAAAGAGCAAAGATGAGGGCTGGTTGATGTTTAACGGACTTATAAGAGAGTTAGCTAAGGTTAAGAGCTATCAAAATAATACCCTAAGCCTTTATGCAAAACATAAACCAGAGCTTGGAGATAGTATAGCTGTAAATGGGGCTTGTTTAAGCGTAACTAAGCTTTTTGAGGGCGGTTTTGAATTAGAATTATCCCTAGAAACTAGACAAAATATAGCCTATAAAAATTTAAAAAATTTAGTCCACATAGAACCTGCATTAAGATACGCTGATAAGATAGACGGACATCTCTTGCAAGGGCATATAGACGGCATAGGAAGGCTTAGTAAAATTCAAAGAAAAGAAAATGGGGTTGATTTTTTCATAAATATTCCAAGAAAGCTTATGAAATTTATGGCAAATAAAGGAAGTGTGGCTGTAGACGGGGTTAGTTTAACCATAAACGAGGTTTTAAAAGATGGCATAAGGCTTACCATTATACCCATAAGCTTTAAGGAAACTCTTTTTTCAAGCTATGAGGTAGGCAGAGAGCTAAATATAGAAAGTGATTTAATAGCTAGATATTTAGACAGGATAGTAAATTACAAAGAGGAGAGCTTATGTCAAAGAATGCCTTATATTTACTAGATAGTAAAGATTGTGCTATCTTTAGCCTTTATGACAAGGATTTTATGTCCTGTGCCGCTAAGGTTTTTAATGAAAATCTCTTTAAGGACTATGAAAAAGATATAAAAACTTGTGTTTTTATGAAGCAAATTCACTCAAATAAGGTTTTAAGCTATGATGAAGGGCTAAGTTTTTATGAGTGCGATGGGCTTATTACAGATAAAAAGTCTGTTGCACTCTGCGTTTTAAGCGCTGATTGCTTACCCTTGGTTTTGTGGCACAAAAGTGGTTTTATAGCAAATTTACACTCAGGACGCCTTGGAACCTTTTCTAATATTTTAAGAGAAGCTGTTTTTTTACTACAAGAAAAACAGATTCCTGCAAAAGAACTAAATCTTTTCATAGCGCCATCAATATGTGCTAAAAACTACGAGCTAGGTGGCGAGGTCTTAGACTATGCAAAAAGATATTTTAAAGACTTTCTTTATGAAAATAAGCTTGATTTAAAGGCTATAGTAAAGGATCAAGCACAAAAGCTTGGCATTGAAAACATCATAGATAGTGGAATTTGCACATTTGATGATGAGAGATTTTTTTCTTACAGAAGAGATAAGGACAAAAAAAGATTTGTTACCATTGCTTATTTAAGGGCTTAAAATGTATGAGAAAAAAGATCTAAACTTACTTAAAATTTTACAAAAGGCAAGGATTTTAGGAGACTCTGAGTTAAGTAGTGAAGCCTTGCTAAGATCCTTGCTTAGTGTTGAAAATACACAAATAAACGAGGAGGAAAAAGCCCTTATAACAGAGCTTTTAAACACTATTGTAGAGGCTAAAAACAAGGCTTCTTTGAGTAAGGATTAAAAATCTTTTTTCAAGTCCTTATCCATATCTATTTCATAAGCCTTGTAAATACTTGGCAAAAGCTTTCTTATGGCGTAATCGTATTTGTTAAAAAGTATATAAGCATTTTTTGCATCTAGGTCTTTTGAATTTTTAAAGTCAAAGACATCTGTGTTTGCTATTTTTGGCATATTATTATCAAAAAATTCATAAAATTCTTTTCTAAGTTCAAAAAGAGAATTTAAATTTTCAACTACCTTGGTTTTATCCATGAAATATCCTTTCTGTTTTAATAAATCATAACAAAAAAAAGAAAACCAAGTTCATATTTTAAAAAATCCTTACTTTCATTAAAAATTAAGGGAGAAATAAAAAAGTCTTTTTAACAATTATTTAGCTATTTTAGCTTATAATTTTACATTTACTTTCAAAGGATAGAACATGCGCATAAAAAAAGCTCACATTCCTTACATAGCAAATAAAATAGTCCTTGACATCGCAAATTCAAGCTTTGTAGATGTTAAAGATGATATAGAAAAACTAAGACAAGCAAGTATGCAAATAATAGAAAAAGATCTTTTGAAAGAAAAAAGCCTAGATGAGAGGGTTAAAGAGCTTTTAGAAGAACAAGAAGATGAGATGGAATTTATGCAAGTTGACAGGAAGAATATGTTTTGGCTTGTAAAGAAAAAACTTGCAAGTGATTTTGGCGTTATCTTAAATTTAGAAGACAGGCACAATGATATAGCACATCAAATTTTAGCTGCCCTTGTAGATGCTGATTTTATAAACTATGATGTTTCTGAAAATAGGGTTAAAAATTTGATTTTTTCTAGCATACAAAACTATCTTAAACTTTATGAAAATTTAGAAGATGAGGTTTATGAAAAGATAACAAATTATAAAAGAAAGCTTGTGCCAGGATCTGAGGAATTTGACTTAGTTTTTGACAAGCTATATCAAGAGGAGCTTAAAAAAAGGGGTATGCTTTGAAAGCTTATATATACATAGAAAATGATGTTTTTTTTACAGCCCAGTGCTTTGGCTCTGAGGGAACTTTTTTTGGCGAGTTAGTTTTTAACACCTCTATGACAGGGTATCAAGAGATCATATCTGATCCTTCTTATGCTGGTCAATTTATAGTCTTTTGTATGCCAGAAATTGGCATAGTTGGCACAAATGATGATGATAATGAAAGTAAAGAAGTTTTTACAAGTGGAATTTTTATAAGAGAATTAAGCAAGCAGTATTCAAATTTTAGAGCAAAACAAAGCCTTGATGAGTATCTAAAAAAGCATAATAAAATAGGCGTTTATGGCGTGGATACTAGGTATTTGGTAAAAATGGTAAGAGATAAGGGAAATTTAAACTGCGTTGTTTCAACGGAGTTTTCAAGCAAGGAAAAATTAAAAGAGCTCTTAAACTCAAGTAAAAAAATAGATGAGATAAACTGGGTAGAAAGGGTAAGCACAAAGCTTGTTTATAAGCATAATCAAGGCGTGTGGGATAGTGCAAAAAAGGGCTTTAAAGAGTCTAAAAAAAGTGCTAAAAAGCTTGCTGTGCTTGATTATGGTGTAAAGACAAATATCTTAAATGAGCTTGTAGATGTTGGTTTTGAAGTAAGCGTTTATCCGCATAATACAAAGGCAGAGGATTTAATAGAGCTTTATGATAAAAAAGAAATAGATGCTATCTTTTTATCAAATGGACCTGGTGAACCAAAGACCTTGAAAGAGGAGATAAAAGAGCTGAAAAAATTAATAGAAAAAAAGATTCCTATGCTTGGAATTTGCCTTGGACATCAGCTTTTAAGTAATGCCTTTGGTTATGAAACTTATAAGATGAAATTCGGACAACACGGAGCTAATCATCCTGTTTTAAATCAAGAAAATAAAAAGATAGAAATCACAGCTCAAAATCACAACTACAACGTCCCTGAAGAAATTTGTGAGGTAGCCATCATCACGCATAGAAATCTTTTTGGAGACAATGTAGAGGGGCTTAGATATAAATCTTACCCTATTATATCAGTGCAGCATCACCCAGAAAGCTCATCAGGTCCTCATGAGAGTAAGTATATCTTTAAAGAATTTATGAGTTTGCTTTGAGTCTTTTAGCTACTGCCTTTGTAGCCTTACTTTCAAGCTTTGGGCATTGTTATTTTATGTGCGGAGGCTTTGGCATACTTATAAATAGTTTAAGCAAGAGATTAAAATTCCCTTTTTTAGCTCTTTTTTTGTATCATCTTTTTAGAATTTTACTTTATATTTTTTTAGCCTTTATATTTTATTCTTTTTCTTACTTGCTTTTTGTGAGCGATTTTAGCAAGGGTATTGTTTTTTTTGTCTTGGGACTTTTTATGATACTTCTTTCTTTGTCTTTGCTCTTTAGGTTTAAACTCTTACACATCTTAGAAAATTCTTATATCTTTGATAAGATTTTACTTTTTATGAAAAACAAAGTTAGGCTTGATAGCTATTTTGGACTCTGTTTTTTGGGCGCTTTGAATGGACTTTTACCTTGTGGGCTTGTGTATTTTTACCTAGCACTAGCTCTTAGTCAAAGCACTCTTTATCAGGCTTTGCTTGTAATGAGCATCTTTGGTCTTTGCACTCTTTTTAGCATGATGATCTTTGCTAAGCTTAGCTTTTTGTTTTCAGAGCTTTTTATAAAAAGCTCATCTTACATAGCCTATCTTATCATACTTTCTTATGGACTTTACCTAGCCTACACGGGCTTAGCGCTTAGTAGATGAATTTCTTTGCTTTAAAAGCTCTAAGACTTCATTTATGCTTAAATTTGCGTCCTCTAGCAAGACAAGTAGATGAAAAAGCAAGTCAGCAGCCTCATTTTTAAGCTCTTCTTTGTCTTTTATTGTCGCAGCTAGTGCTGTTTCAACCCCTTCTTCTCCCACTTTTTGTGCTATTCTTTTTGTGCCTTCCTTAAAAAGTCTTGCTGTGTAGGAGGAGTTCTCATCTGCTGTTTTTCTTTCTTTTATCAGCCTTGAAAGTCTTGCTAAAAATACAAGATTAGCCTTTTTAGAAACCTCTTCAAAGCAAGATATATCTCCATTATGGCAGGTTTGTCCATGAGCTTTTGCTAGGATTAAAATCGTATCCTTATCGCAGTCAAAGCCAAGCTCCACTATATCTAAGAAGTTCTTACTAGTCTCGCCCTTAGTCCAAATTCTATTCTTTGTTCTTGAAAAAAAGCTTACTCTTTTTTCTTTTATACTCTTTTTTAAAGCCTCTTCATTCATATAGCCAAGCATCAAAACCTCGGCACTTTCGTAGTCTTGAACTATCACAGGCATTAAGCCATTTACCTTTTGCCAGTCAAGCTCTTTTAGTATATCCTCACTCATTTATATCCTCACACAAATAGAATTTTCTTTTAAAAATTCCTTAAGTTCTTTTATATCTAAAATTTTTTGATGAAAAACAGAGGCAGCCAAACAAGCATCTACACCCAGTTCAAAGGCTTGTAAAAAATGCTCCTTTGCCCCAGCTCCCCCGCTTGCAACCAAAGGAATTTTGCAAAGCTTTCTAACCTTTTCTAGCTGTTCTAGGTCGTAGCCCTTTTTTACTCCATCTTCATTCATCATATTTAAAACTATCTCCCCAGCACCTCTATCTTGCACCTCTTTTACCCAGTCTAAGGTGCTTTTACCGCTATGTCTTGACTTTTTTTCATCTCCTGTATACTTAAAAACTTTTAATTCTTTATTTTCGTCTTTAAAGCTATCTATGCCTACCACCACGCATTGCACCCCAAAATTTTTTGCTAGCTCGCTTATTAATTCTGGTCTGTTTAGGGCAGGGGAGTTTATTGAAATTTTATCAGCTCCATTTGCTAAAATTTCTTGAGCATCTTCTATACTTTTTATGCCTCCAGCTACGCAAAAAGGTATGGAAATTTCTTTTGCAACCTTTTGCACCCAATCCCTTGAAACCCTTTGATTTCTAGCACTTGCACTTATATCATAAAAGACAAGCTCATCTATGCCGTTTTTTGAGTAGAATTTAGCAAGTTCTACTATATCTCCCATATCTTTGTGGTTTTTAAACTGCACACCCTTTACAACGCGTCCATCTTTTACATCAAGACAGGCAATTATACGCTTTGTAAGCATTCTAAACCCTCTTTAACATTAAAAATTCCATCTAGCAAAGCCTTTCCAGCTATTACCCCGCTACAAATTCCGCTTAATTTTTTTAAATCACTTAAGGAATTTAAGCCCCCAGAAGCCTGAGTGTTTATATTAGGAAAATTCTTAGCTATATTTTCATAAAGCTTTATATTCATGCCTTGCAAGGTTCCATCTCTTGAAATATCCGTGCATAAGATATGCTTTAAGCCGTATTTTAGATAAAATTCTATGCTTTCAAAAAGTCTTTGTTCGCTTTGCTCCTGCCAAGCATTTATAGCTATGAAAAAGTCATCATTGCTAGGCACAACATCAAGGGCTATGCAAATTTTATCCCCCGTAAAATATTCTAAAAGTTCAGTGCACAGTTTTGGGCTTGTTATAGCTAAAGAGCCTATGGCAACTCTTTTTACTCCCACGTCAAAAAGAGCCTTTATATCATCTTTATTCCTCACTCCCCCGCCAACTTGTAAATTTACATTGCTTTGTTTTATAAGCTCGTTTATAAGTTTTATCTGTCTTTTTTTAGGATCTTTTGCCCCGTCTAAATCAACTAAATGTATCCACTTAGCACCCATATCTTCATACTCTTTTAGCTTTTCTATGGGATCTAGCTCATCATAAGTTATTTTTTGCTTATAATCTCCCTTTCTTAGCCTTACTATCTTTGAGTCTATTAGATCAAGTGCCGGAATAAGATTTGTTCTCATTAGCCTATATCCTTTATGAAATTTTTTAGTAACAGCTCTCCTGCTTCATCGCTTCTTTCTGGGTGAAATTGTACCCCGTAAAAATTATTTTTTGCTACAGCTGCGCTAAAATTTTGAGAATACTCACAACTAGCTATGCTGTATTTGTTTAAATCTACGCAAAAACTATGCACAAAATAAAAATACGCCCCATCAAGATCTTTAAAAAGAGGGTGAGTGCTTTTTATATTATTCCAGCCCATGTGAGGTAGACAAAAACCCTCTTTTTCTATAAATTTTTTCGTTGTAAATTCGATAAGACCTAAGGTTTCTTGCTCTAATTCCTCTGAAAAAAGCCCTAAAATTTGCATACCAAGACAAATTCCAAGCAAGGGTTTTTTAGTATCTTTTATAAAAGAAAGTAAGTCTAGTTTTTTAAGCGAGTTCATGGCATTTTGTGCTGTGCCAACTCCGGGTAAAAAAAGTTTGTCAGCCCTTTGTAATTCTTGTAAATCCTTACTAATACTAGTCTTAAATCCTAGTCTATCACAAGCAAATTTTAAGGAGGCTAAATTCGCACAGCCCGTATCTATAATGCAAAGTCTCATGTAAATCCTTTTTTCTAATACAATCATAGCACAAAGATATAATAAATTTGCAAAAAAAAAAAAAACGATTTTAATTAAAGCATAGTTTGA
>CASFHJ010000262.1 GCA_949294425.1 uncultured Campylobacter sp. | reverse complement strand
AAAAAGAATATTTAAATAACAATGTCCGTGATTATACAGATGTGGAAACGCCTTGCTCCATCCCGAACCAAGAAGCTAAGCACATCGTGGGCGATGATACTACGCCTTACTGGCAGGGGGAAAGTAGCTCATTGCGGACTTGTTTGTTTTGTTTTATTACAACCAAGCTTTCTTATTTAAGTATTTTAACTTTTTTGCTTTTATTTTAATTATCTTTATTTAATTTAACTTTCTTTGGACGAGTTTATTATATTAAAGGCTTTATTTGCTTTTAGTTTCTTTGTGTTTTTTGTATATAAAAGAGTAAAATATCTTAAAAGATTGTGTCGCATAGTTAAAAATGTATTTTAGTTTTGTTCTTTTTGAAATTAAAGATATTATTTTAAATTCTTAAAAACTTGTTTATCAGTTATAAGTTTTTATTTTTAAGAGTATAAAAAGGGTATTTTTTCAAACATTATTTATCTAAGAAAAAGACAAAGCTCTTCTCAAATAGTTAAGTATTATCTTTTAATGTTTTATTTAAAATTATATTAGTTTGTTTAGGTGCTTAATGATTAGATATTTTTAACAGGAATGGTGCCTGAGGTCGGACTCGAACCGACACAAGGTTGCCCTTACTAGATTTTGAGTCTAGCGCGTCTACCAGTTTCACCACTCAGGCTTTAAATATAGGTAAAAATTATATCTTTATTTTTTTAAAAATACTTTAACGAGCTAGAAATTTATCCTTCAGCTACTTATTTTATCTTGTTTTTATTAAAATTTTAATACAATATTTAACTTAAATATTTTTTAAGGTTTTATATGCACGGTAAAGTTATGGTATATATGGACGCTACAGGTAGAGGCACTGTGATGAATTTGTCAAAAGCCTTTTTTGATTTTAATAGACAAAATTGGCATGACAAAAAAAGCATGCCAAGCTCTGGTGTTTTTGTTGAATTTCATGCTGATGGCAAGAGAATAACAAGTATAAGACCATCTAGATATCAGGAATTTAAAGATGGAGACTTTATAACAGAGCAAGATTTTTGGAGAACCGATGATGATGATGCACTTGAGGATATACAAAATCAAAGGCGATCTGCTTATATAACACAGCTATTTAGAAGCGTTGATTTTGACTCCATAGATCATATACCGCTTTCAATCACCATACCACAAGCCATACAAAAGCATTTTGAGGGTGAAATTTCCTCTGTTGAGTCGCTAAAGGTGAATATGGAAAATAGTGAACAAGCCCCTGTAATGCTTAATTATTTTATATTAAAGAGGTTTTTGCTAAAAGCCTTTGACACCCTTATTTTCATGGATAATTCTATAAACCAAACCCAGTTTGCCTCCCTAAAAAGTATAACAATGCACCTTGAAAATTCATACAACGATATGAGAGATAAACAAAAGCTTTTAAATATGACTAAAATTTTTCATGAAAAATTCTTGTCTTTGCAGTGCCATTATCAAGCATTAGTTGCTACTATAGATCAAAGAAAAAATCGCCTAAGTGCCTGTGAAAATCAATTAAGAAATGCTAGAATGGATTATAAAATGCAAAGCTCTAAGCCAAATCCAGACCAAGAAAAGCTAAAGCAAAAACAAGCAAGAATGGAAGAGCTAGTAAAGGAGATAGAATATTTTAAAAGCTCTACTCAGAGATTAGAGGAGCTAAGAGTCTCATTTTATAAAAAAAATTATTCTGTTTTTGAAAACGCCTTTAAGATTTCTCGTGAAAAGCTTTTTCAAAAGATAATTTCTGGCTTAAACATCTGTGCTACTATAATGGACACTAGAATTTGGAGCGTTTCTTTAAAGTCTTCTGGTGTTAAAAATTCTTATTTTACTAGAAATAATGTAGAGAGTTCCTTTTGTTCAGTTTCCTTTGCAGAGCTTTATTTAAGTCGTTTAGATAAGAATTCTCTTAATCAAAGCGATCAAAAATTACTTGCCTATGTGCAAAAAATTGCAAAAGAGTATAGAAAAAAGTTCCTAGTCGTAACAAATGATTTAGAGCTTTTAACAAAGATAAAATTACAAATTTTTGCCCTAAGTCCTTATTATATAGTAAAGCATGCTCCTAAAAAGGTGAATTATCAGTCTTTAATGAGGGATAATACCTTTGATGCAGTTTATCTTGATGAAAAAAGCGCTTGGGAAAGTGCCGCAGATATTAT
>CASFHJ010000261.1 GCA_949294425.1 uncultured Campylobacter sp. | reverse complement strand
GTGGTTTTAGGGCTTAAAAATGTTTCTGATTTGCAAGTAGGAGACACCATAACCTGCGTTAAAAATCAAGCAAAAGAAGCCATAGCTGGTTTTGAAAAGGCAAAAGCCTTTGTTTTTGCGGGAATTTACCCTATAGATACTGATAAATTTGAAGATCTAAGAGAGGCTCTTGAAAAGCTAAAGCTAAATGATAGCTCAATCACTTACGAGCCAGAAACCTCTTTAGCCCTTGGCTTTGGCTTTAGAGTGGGCTTTTTGGGACTTTTGCATATGGAGGTTGTAAAAGAAAGGCTAGAAAGGGAATTTAAGCTTGATTTAATAGCCTCTGCACCAACTGTTACTTACGAAGTGCATTTAAATGATAATTCTGTCATAAACATACAAAATCCAAGTGAGCTACCTCAGGTAAATAAAATAGCTTTTATAAAAGAACCCTTTGTAAAAGCCACGATAATCACTCCAAGCGAGTATGTAGGAAATTTAATCACTCTCTTAAATAAAAAAAGAGCCTCTCAAACAAAGATGGATTATATAAACACAAGTAGGGTCTTACTTGAGTATGATATACCATTAAATGAGATTATAATGGACTTTTACGATAAGCTAAAGTCTTTGAGCAAGGGCTATGCTAGTTTTGATTATGAGCCTATAGAATTTAGACAGGCAGATCTTGTAAAACTTGATATAAAGGTAGCTGGTGAAAATATAGACGCTTTAAGTGTTATCGTGCCAAAAGAACAAGCCCAGTCAAAGGGCAGAGAACTTGTAAAAGCTATGAAAGAAATAGTGCCAAGACAGCTTTTTGAAGTGGCTATACAAGCTAGCATTGGAAGCAAGATAATAGCTAGAGAAACGATAAAATCGATGGGAAAAAACGTAACTGCTAAGTGTTACGGAGGAGATATAACTAGAAAAAGAAAGCTTTTAGAAAAGCAAAAAGAGGGTAAAAAACGCATGAAGGCAATAGGCAAGGTGCATTTGCCGCAAGAAGCCTTTTTATCGGTGCTTAAGATAGATTAGTATCCCTTTTGTTTCTAAGGCTTTGTAAAATATAGGAAAAAAAGGAGAAAAGATGTATATAAAAGAGATACAAAAATTTGAAGAAAACAGATACAAAGCAAGAGCTTATATGACCTATATTTTAACTAGAAATATGCCAAATAAATTCCCAAAAATCAAATTTTCAAGCATAGAAAATGCCATGGATAAAGTAGCACACGAGGTGCATAATTTTGAAGCTCTTTACGTGCTTGATAGCTCTGGTAGACAAATAAGTGATAACATAAGCTTAAATAAGGATTTTTGCATAGGAAAAGATGAGGATAGAAGCTCTAGGGCTTATTTTTACAGGGCTGTAAAACTCAAAAGATGTGTTTTAAGCGATCCTTATCCCTCAAGCCTTACAAATGAGCTTTGCGTAACTGCTTCCATGCCGATATATGACTCCGCAAAAAGACTGCTTTTCATAGTCTGCATAGATATAAGTTTAAAAGATATTTTAAAGATCATAGAACCATCATCTTATGAAAATTTCTTTATGTATTTTAGTAGGCTTATGTATCTTGCCTTTGCCTTTGTGCTTTTTTTGGTAACTTGCTTTTTATTTTACAAAGGACTTACTAGCCTTTTTGCGCAAAATTCTATACTCATACAACAAATGTTTGAAAGCACCATAGCAATAACCCTAGCCTTAGCTATCTTTGATCTTGCAAAGACCATAATAGAAGAAGAAGTTTTAATGAGATCTAAGGATAAAAGTGGAATTCAAAAAAATATGGTTCGCTTTTTAGGCTCCATAATCATAGCCCTATCCATAGAAGCTTTGATGCTAGTTTTTAAGCTAGTAACTGGAGATCTTTCCTTAATGCTTTATGCTATATATCTTTTAGTAGGAATTTCAGTGCTTTTAGCCTCACTTTCCTTTTATCTTTTTGCAAGTAAAAAGAAGGGAAAAAATGAGGACTAAGCAAGAGTATTTTTTAAAGAGCAGAGGTTTTTTGCTCTAGCCACTTTCTTTCATTTGTTTTAAGATGGGGGGCTAGTTTTTTAAAAACCAAGCTATGATAAGCATTAAGCCACTTAAGCTCTTTTTCATCTAAAAGGCTTTTGTATATTATCTTTTTTTCAAAGGGACAAAGTGTTAAGGTTTTAAACTGATAAAACTCTGCAAATTCACTATCTTTTAAGAAGCTAACCTCATCTATATAAGCTAGATTTTCAAGCCTAACTCCCCATTTTCCCTCTCTATAAATTCCGGGTTCTATGGAGCTTAAAACACCGATTTTAGCTTTATTATCATCATTTATCTTAGCATAGTATGAAAGCACAACAGGAGCCTCATGCACATTTAAAAAATACCCCACCCCATGTCCTGTGCCATGCTTATACTCAAAGCCTTCACTCCACATCTTAGATCTTGCTATGCTATCTATAAGGACTAAATTTATATCCTTTGGAAATATAGCCTCACTCATGGATATTAGGGATTTTAAGGTCGTTGTATAATCTTTTTTATGTTCTTTTTTTATCTTACCAAGTGCTAAAACCCTTGTTATATCAGTTGTTCCGTTTTGATACTGTGCTCCTGAGTCCAAAAGCAAAAGCCCCTCTGGTTTTATATAAGAAAAGCTATCTTTTTTAGTTCTATAATGAGGCAAAGCAGCGTTTTCATTACAGGCTGCTATGGTAGCAAAGCTATCGCAAAGATAAAGCTCATTTTTAGCCCTAAATTCTCTTAACTTTTCATCTATATCAAGCTCACTAAGCAAGTCTCCTTTTTTAAGACTTCTTTCAAACCAGATAAAAAATCTACAAAGTGCTAAACCATCACTTAGCATGTCATTTTTTAAATTTAAAAGCTCTTTTGCATTTTTACAAGCCTTTAATCTAGTGCTAGGATTTGTATCTTTTATAAGCTTATTTTTTGCCTTTTTAAAAAGCCTTGCTATAAAAAGAGTGTTTTTAAGAGGATCTATTAGAATTTTCAAAGCCTTTTTAGAGGATATGAAAGAAAAACACTCCTCATACTCTTTTATAAAAATCTTATCATTTTCTAATCTTTGTCTTGTCTTAAGATCAAGTTTTTTACTATCTACAAACAAAAAAGCCTCATTTTCATCTATATATAAAAAGGCTAGAAACACAGGATTATAAGATACATCAAGACCTCTTAAATTCGTTATATAAGCTATATCATCAAGGCTTGATATGAAATGAGCATTTGCCTTTTTTTCCTTTAAAAGCTCCCTTATCTTTTTTAGCTTATTTTCTCTACTTTCGCCCACAAACAAAGCTCTTTGCTCAAAAATCTTTTCACTTGGCAAAGCCTCCTTATCCTGCCAAAGCTCATTTACTAAATTTAAATCTCTTAACTTGGCTTTTTTTGTTTTTAAGATGGATTTAAGAGTTTTAGCTAGGGAGATGGAAAGCTTTTTATAATCTATAGCAACCGACATAGAATTTTTAAGCTTATCTTTTAAAAGCTGGGTAAAATCAGAGCTTACAACGCCTTGTATAAGGCTTCCTTCAAGCTCTTTTTTCATTTGAATTTCATATCTGCCATCACTTACTAAAAAAGCCTCTTTCAAAAATATAAGCAAGGTTCCAGCAGAACCCTTAAAACCACTTACAAATTCTCTTTCTAAAAAGCACTTAGCCGGATACTCGCTTAAGTGTATATCAAAGGAGGGAACTATAAAAAGATCAATGGAGTTTTTTTTCATAAGATCTTGTATTTTCTTAACTCTTTGGGCGTAAATACTCATCTTTTATCCTTTAAATTTTATCTGTTTTTAAAAGCATATAAATTGGCTTTTTGATAAGCAAAACAACAAGGGCTACTATAAAAAGCATTATAACGCAGTCCATAAATATATCCGGAAGATTTTTGATATTTTCTAAATTAACACCACCGCCTATTAGCCCAGCTACTAAATTTCCTAAGGATATGCTCACAAAAAATAAGCCCATAACTTGATTTTGTAAAATTTTAGGAGCTATCTTTGTCATCACAGACATACCAACTGGGCTTAAGCAAAGCTCTCCTATGGTTAAAAAGAATAAGGAAGCAACCATCCATAAAGATGAGACCTTAGCAAAGCTACTTTGTCCATCAAGAAAAGTTTCGCTATCAGCCACATAAGAAGCGGCAAAATACATAATCAAAAAGGAAAGTCCTGCGAAAACTAGCCCTAAAACAAATTTAGACATAGAATCAAGATCCTTTTTTCTACTAGCTAAAAAGAGCCACAAAAAGCTAAGTAAAGGAGCGATTATAAGTATAAATAAAGAATTTAAAGACTGAAACCAAGCCGTTGGAATTTCAAAGCCAAAAATAGTTCTATCCATAAAATCTTTTGCAAAGAGATTATAAGTTGTTGGTTGCTGCTCAAAAACAGACCAAAAAAAGGCAGAGGCTACAAAAAGCACTACAAAAGGAATCAAGCCCTTTTTCTCATCTAAACTTATGCTAGGTAAAAATAATAAAAAGATAAAATAAGCCAAAGAAGCAAGAGCTATGATGATGGTCATGTAAGTAGCTATTGCCACTGGATCAAGCACCAAGACACCAAAAGTACAAAGAGCCACAAAAAAAGCTAAAATAAGCACAAAGCCTATGAGTAGGTATTTTACAAATTCTTGCTTTCTAACAGGTTCTTTCCAAGAGCTACTTAAGCCAAATTCACGCTCAAATTCCTCAAAACTAGGTATGGTTTTAAAATAAAACACAGCTAAAGCCACTAACATACCAAGTCCACCTATACCAAGTCCTATATGATAGCCGTAATGTTCGCTGAAAAAGCCACAGATTATAGGCGCTATCAAAGCACCGATATTTATACCCATGTAAAAGAGAGTAAAACCAGCGTCTCTCCTGCTATCTCCTTTTTTATAAAGCATACCCACCATAACAGAGGAACAAGGCTTGAAAAAACCTGTGCCAATAACTATAAAAACAAGACCTAAATAAAACATAAGGCTATAAAAATAAGAAAGGGCTATGCTTAAATGCCCTAAAGCTATTATAATAGCTCCTAAAAATACTGCTCTTTTTTGCCCCAGATAATTATCAGCTATATATCCTCCGGGTAAGGTAGCAAGGTATAAACTTCCTGCAAAAACGCCCACAACAGCACTTGCATACTCTCTACTAAGCCCAAGACCTCCATCAAGAATAGAAGCTGACATAAAAAGAACTAGCAAGGCTCTCATGCCATAATAAGAAAATCTTTCCCAAATTTCTAGGCTAAAAAGCGAACTTAAAGGCTTTGGGTGTCCTAAAAAGGCTTTATCTAAATTTTTTTCCTTCATTTTTTTCCTTTTTTAAGTTATTAACTCATGCAAAGCTTCATCAAATAAAGATCCTCGCCCTCTATTATCTTTAAATCCTTGCCCTCGCATTTAGGACAAAAAAAGATATTTTCTCGCAAGATACCCTCAAAACCGCATTTACAAGAAATTTTAAGCTCGGCTACTTCCACAAAAAGCTTTGATTTTTCACAAAGAGCTGAGTTTTGTTTAAAGGTTTCAAAGGTATTTGTAAACAAATCAACCTCTACTCCACTTAAGCGACCAATCTTTATATAAATTTCATCAATCAAAGAAGCCTTGTGTTTTTTAGCCTCTTCTTCGCATTGATTTAGCAAGGCTTCAACTATGGATAACTCATGCATTAGCAAATCCTTGGCAAAAGCTCACCTTTTGGAGCCTCTAAAAATCTTTTTGCTCCATAAGCATTTTGCACCATGACTCTTGCTTGTTTGCTTTCTAGAATTTCTCCTATTATATTTGCATTTTTATTAAATTTTTTAAGTATTTCTAAAGCCTTTTGCTCATCTTTTTTTTCAATACAAAGCAAAAAAGTGCCCTCATTTGCAAGCTCGTAAGGCTCGTAACCAAAAAGCTCACAAAGCCCTGCCACCTCATCTTTTATAACTATTTTTTCCTCTTTTACAAGTATATCAAAACCACTTTGTAAGCTCCACTCATTTAAAACGGCACTAAGCCCTCCTCTTGTGGCATCTCTCATACAAACTATGTCTAAATTCTCATTTAAAAGGGAAAAAACCTCATCTTTTAAGCATTTGCAATCACTCTTTACATCGGCTTCAAGATCATTTCTTTGCACCAATACAGCTGCTCCGTGCCTACCTATATCGCCTGATAAGATTATGCTAAGACCTTCTTTTATATTTTTTGTTCTTAATTTTTTTATGCTTTTACCAATTACGCTTGTATTTATATAAAGCTCGTCTGCCTTGTTTTTAGGAACTACCTTTGTATCGCCACAAACTACCTTAATAGCAGCATTTTGACACTCTGTTTTTATGCTTTGTAATATTTTTTCAAATTTAGCAAAGCTAAAGCCTTCTTCTATTATAAAGGCTAAGCTCATATACAAAGGCTTTGCGCCAACCATTAAAACATCATTCACAGAACCACAGACACAAAGCTTTCCTATGTTTACATTATCGTCTAAAAAAAGAGGATTAAGAGTAAAGCTATCTGTGCTAAAAGCTAGATCATCAAGCAAGGCAGCATCGTTTGCCTCCTTTAAAATTTCATTATCAAGCTGTGAAAAAATATTTCCTATAAGCTCACTCATCTCCTCCCCGCCGCCTCCATGCGCTAGTTGAATTTCTTTCATTTACATAGCCTTTGAGTATTTATAATAAGCAGCACAAGCACCCTCACCTGAAACCATACAGCTACCAATAGGGCTTTTTGGCGTGCAAGCCTTACCAAATACCTTGCAATCATAAGGCTTTGCAAACCCTCTTAAAATATCTCCACATATACAAGCCTTGCTTTCTTTTTTGCTCTCAACCTCGCAGTCAAAAACTTTGGCTGCGTCGTATTTAGAGTACTCTTCTTTTAATTTTAGACCAGAATTTTGTATAAGCCCTAAGCCTCTAAATTCAAAATCACAAGGCACAAAAAACTTAGAAACTAAGGCTTGAGCCTTTGTATTGCCAAGCTCACTAACGGCTCTTTTGTATTGATTAAAAACCTCAGCCTTGTTTTCATTTACTTGAAGAACTATATTTAGTATGGATTCCATTATATCAACAGGCTCAAAACCACTTACTACTATAGGGGTTTTGTATTTTTTAGCTATATCCTCATAAATTTTATAGCCTGTTATAACACTTACATGAGATGGTCCTAAAAAGGCATTTATCTTTACATTTTCATCTTGCATTATGCTATGAACTGCTGCTGGAACTGTGATGTGATTTATATGAAAGAAAACATTTTTAAGATCTTCTTTTATAACATTTTCAAGCAAGAGTGCAGACATAGGAGTAGTTGTTTCAAAACCAAGGGCAAAAAATATGATTTTTTTATCTAAATTTTGCTTAGCTATTTTTAAAACATCAAGAGGAGAATAAAGAGCCCTTACATCAGCACCCTTAGCACGAAGTTCAAGCAAGGATATAGTGCTTCCTGGAACCCTTAATAAATCCCCTAAGGTGCAAAAAATCACGTCCTTATTTGAGGCTAGTTTTATAGCTGTATCTATCCTCTTTCTAGGCATCACACATACAGGACAACCCGGTCCATGTATGAAATTTATCTCCTTTGGCAAGATGCTTGGCAGAGCATATTTCATGATACTATGAGTATGCCCTCCGCAAATTTCCATTATATTTATAGGTTTTTTGATATTTTTTTCTATAAGTTTTTTAAAAGCTAAGATAGTATCTTTTGAGCGAAATTCATCTATATAATTCATTTAATCCTAAATTCCCTTCATTTTCATCTATTTCACCATTTTGCATTTTTAATGCTATGTCTTCATACATTTTTATGCTTTCCTTAGCATAGTCCTTATCTATCTTTTCCATAGCAACTCCAACATGTATTAAAACAAAGTCTCCGACCTCACAAGCCTCTGGCACTAGATCTAAATTTACCCTTCTTTTTACACCTAGAGTCTGAACTAGGGCATTATTATGCTCATCTATTTCTAAAATTTCAGATGGTATTGATAGGCACATTTTTTACTTCCTTTCTTAAAAATTCAAGCCATTCATTTAAATTTGTCCCATTTTTTGCATCAAGACTTATAATCCTTACATTAGGGTTTAAGTCCTTACATCCTTTTATAGCCTCATCAAAATCAAAGTCAAAATGAGAAGCTAAATCAGACTTTGAAATAATAACAAGATCAGCCTTTCTAAACATAACAGGATATTTTTGAGGCTTATCGCTACCCTCAGTAACGCTTAATAAAACAACATTTATATGCTCTCCCAAAGCGTAAGAGGCAGGACAGACTAAATTTCCAACGTTTTCTATAAAAAGTAAGTTTGTCTCTTTTAAATCTATATACTTAAGAGCCTTTTCTATCATAAGAGCATCTAGATGACAGGTTTGTCCTGTGGTGATTTGATAAGCCTTTGCACCGGCTTTTATCACCCTGTTTGCGTCATTATTTGTTTCTAAGTCTCCCTCTATAACCGATATGTTTAACTCATCTTTTAAAGCATTTATAGTGCTTTCTAAAAGCGTGGTTTTTCCACTACCCGCAGAGGACATTAAATTTATACAAAGTATGGAATTTTCATCAAAGCATTTTTTATTAAGCTCTGCTTCTTGCATATTTTTATAAAGTATTTGTTTTTCAACTACAAATTCTTTTTTTTCTTTAGAGTTAACTAAATCTTTGCACATGCCTTTCCTTGCTATATTTTAATCTTTGATTTATTGTATAAAAAATTTAAAAACTTTGTCAATAAATAGATATTATATCAAGGATTTTTTTAAATTTTAAGCTCCTTTTAGAGCTTAAAATATCTTAGTAAGGCCAAATAGCTTCAAATATACTTCCACCCCCAGGCTTTTTAGTACTTCTTGCAACATCTCCTTCGGTTTTATATAAAATTCTAGCATCGGCTATATAACGGCTATCTATGGTATTATCTTGACCTATATCATAAGGTCTTATTACTCCGCTTAGCTGTATAGTCTGTTTTTCTCCATTTATTAAAAGCTCTCTTGAGCCTTCTATGAAATAGTTTCCATTTGATAAAATTTTAATAACTCTAGTTGAGATTGTTGTATTAAAGCTTTCATTTCTACTTTGAGAACCCTCGCCAGTGAAATTTCTATTAGAAGTGCTTTGCATACCTATATTTGAGTATTGGCTTATGGTATTTGCTATAGAGCTTAAAGCTCCCCCAGCTGTTATACTAGCTCCGCCTAGATTTGTGTTATTTGTAGTTGAAGTGGACTTATCAGCCTGAGTGCTTTGGGTAGTGCTTTCTTGTATAACAACGGTTACAAGATCATTTACATTCATAGCCTTTTTATCAGAAAATAAAGGATTATCTCCCTTACCAAATAAAGATCCGGGTGCAATTTCTACATTATTAGTGTATTTTGGCTCTAATTCCTCCACATAAGCAGGTGGTGCCATACTTATTTGAGGCTCTACACTAGCAGTGCAAGCCGAAAAAACAAAAAGTAACAACGTCAAACAAAAAACTCTAACTTTCACAGCTCCTCCTTGATATAAAATCATTTTTCTACTACAATGAAAGCAAAGAAAGTTCCAAATTTAGTAAGGAGGTATTTTTATGAAAAGTTTATATCTTATACGCACCAAAGATGAAGATTTAAGCTTTAACATAAGCGAAAAAATGCTACAAAGCATAGCTTCAAAATACAAAAATATATCTATTTTCACTCCAGTTTTATCCCCCTCTGATGAAAGGCTTTTAAAAGAGCTTATATCTAAATTTAAACTTAAGCAAGAATTTCAAAAAACCTACGCTTTTACAGAAGAAGATGCCCTAGATAGCTATGTAAAGGATAAAAATATCTTCTTACAAACACTCATAGCCAACTTTGAAAAACTAAAAGAAGAATACGACTTTGTCTTTGTTTTAGGCTTATCTTCATTTGGAGTTTTAGGGCTTTTTGAAATGAATGTTAAGTTTGCAAAGGAATTTAACTCCCCTATCTTTGCTATAAATTACAGACAGGATAAAACCGTTGCTAACTACCTAAACGAAAAGCTTGACTGCGTTGAATATGTAGAGATAAATGATAAATTTGATTTAAACAAATTTTACGAGGTAAAAGAATATGACTTTGTTACGCAAAACCGCTTTTCTTACCAAACCGTAAAACTAGCAAAAAAGAATAAAAAAAGAGTGGTTTTACCTGAAAGCGACGATGATAGGATCTTACAAGCAGCTGCTATCTTACTAAAACAAGAATTAGTAGATGTTATACTTTTAGGTGATGAAAAATTAGTTAAAAAAAGAGCAAAAGAGCTTGATATAAATATACATAAGGCAGAAATTTTAAACAATCAAAACTCAACTTTACACGCTGAATTTGCAAATATTTTGTATGAGGCTAGAAAGCACAAGGGTTTAAGCCAAGAAGAAGCAAAAGAGCTAGTTAAGGATAGAACATATTTTGGAACCATGCTAGTGCATACTAATAAAGCCGATGCCATGGTAAGCGGTGCTTCTACAACCACAGCTGAAACAATAAGACCGGCTTTGCAATTTGTAAAGACAAAGGAAGGTGTTAGCGTAGTATCTGGAATGTTTTTCATGCTTTTAGAGGATAGAGCCCTAGTCTTTGCCGATTGTGCTGTAACTACTAATCCAAGCCCAGAGCAACTAGCAGAGATAGCCTACACAAGTGCAAATACCGCAAAAGCCTTTGGTATGCAACCAAAGGTAGCCATGCTTTCTTATTCTACTGGAAGTAGCGGAAGTGGACCTAGCGTAGATGCCATAAAAGAAGCCCTAGAAATAGCAAAACAAAGGTATCCTGACTTAGAGGTAAATGGTCCCTTGCAATTTGACGCGGCTATTGATATAAAAACAGCTAAAAGCAAGATGCCAAATTGTTCTGTGGCAGGACATGCAAATGTCTTTGTATTTCCTGATTTAAATGCTGCAAATATCTGTTATAAAGCAGTGCAAAGAACGGCAAATACCTTAGCTGTTGGACCTATCTTGCAAGGTCTTAAAAAGCCTATAAACGATCTATCTAGAGGTTGCTTGGTAGATGATGTGGTAAATACGGTGATATTAAGTGCTATACAAGCACAATCAAAATGAAAGGATAAAAATGAAGATATTAGTTTTAAACTCAGGCTCTTCATCTATAAAATTTAAATTATTCAAAGATGATGAAGCAATAGCTGCTGGACTTATAGAAAAGATAGGAGAAAATACCTCAAAGGCTGAATTAAAAAATATAAAAACAGATGATAAATTTATAAAAGAAGGCTGTATTAAAAACCATGAAGAAGGCTTAGATATAGTAAATGAGCTCTTTAAGCAATCAGGCTTGCTAGAGGATTTAAGCTTACTTGATGCTTGCGGACACAGAGTGGTGCAAGGCGGAGCTAAGCTTATGAAACACTGCCTAATAGATGATAGCGTCATAGCAGAGATAGATAGAGTAAGCGTAATGGCTCCCCTTCACAATCCAGCCCATCTAGCCGGTATAAGAACTATGATAAAAAAAGCACCGAAAGTGCCTAATGTAGCTGTCTTTGATACGGCTTTTCACTCTAGTATGCCTGATTATGCTTATATGTATGCTCTACCTTATGAATACTACGAAAAGGATAATGTGAGAAGATACGGCTTTCATGGAACCTCTCATTCCTATGTAAGCAGAAAGGGGGCTGAATTTTTAGGTCTTGCTTATGAAAATTTTAATACAATAACCGCTCATCTTGGAAATGGTGCTTCCATAAGTGCCATACAAAATGGAAAATGTATAGATACCTCTATGGGACTTACCCCTCTTGAAGGACTTATGATGGGAACTAGATGTGGGGACCTAGATCCTGCCATAGTGCCTTATATACAAAAAACAAGGGGCTTAAGCGCTGATGAAGTCGATAGCCTGATGAATAAAAAGAGTGGCTTTTTAGGAATTTGCGGATACAATGACTTAAGAGATGTTGATGCTAAAAGAAAAGAAAAAGATGATAAGGCTAGACAAGCTATACAAATGTATACTTACAGACTAGCTAAATACATAGGCTCTTATTTTGCTATCCTGCCAAGAACAGATGCCTTGATATTTACGGCTGGAGTTGGCGAGAACGCTTCTTTCATAAGAAAAGAAACCTGTGATTTTATTAAACACTTAGGCTTTGATATAGATGAAAATTTAAATAATGAAAGGCTTTCTAAAATAAGAGAGATTAGCACAAAAAACTCAAAGATAAAAATTCTAGTAGTGCCAACTGATGAGGAATTTGAAATAGCAAATACAGCTAAAAATTTAGTTTCTAAGTAATATTTTCCGCCTCTGTGCGGATTTACTTAGCTCTTGAATTTAAAATCACGGAAAATATTATCAAAGAAAAAGCAAAAATATCAAGCAAACTATAAGAAGTGCCAAGAAAGAAAAAGCTCATAAAAGCAGCCGCTACTGGCTCTATACAAGCTATCATACTAGCTCTTATGGCTCCTATTATCTCAAGTCCCTTTAAATACAGGGTAAATGCTAATATAGTGCCCACAAAGACTATGCCTAACATAGTGCTATACTCTACAAAGCTAAAATCATAGCTTGGAATTTTTCCCAATAAAAGCACAAAAAGTGTAAAAGCGCCTATTAAAGAGGCATAAGCCATGACAAAGATCACTCCGTATTTTAATATAATCTTTCTTGCGCCCAAAGAGTAATAAATCACCCCACAAGCAGAAAGTATACCCCAAAAAAAGCCCCAAAAATTTAATTTTTCCAAAGAAAACTCGCCCTTAAACGCTAGAAAAAACATAGCTATCATAAGCAAAACTAAGGCTAAAAGATCTAATTTTTTAGGAAAAATTTTATCCTTAAAGCATATAATTAACATGATTAAAATAGGTGCTGAGTATTGAATCATAGTAGCAGTCCCAGCATCTATATAAGCTATGGCTTTAAAATAAGCAAATTGAGTCAAAAGAAGCCCAAAAAAACCAAATAAAAGTAAGGACAAAAACTCTTTTTTATCCTTAAAAATAACCATATTACGCTTAGTAGATGATATAAGAGCTAGTATAAGCCCTGTTAAAAGTAATCTATAAAAACTAACCCAATCAACACTATATCCTTTTTTAAACAAGGATTCAGCCATCACCCCAGAACTAGCCCAAAAAAGCCCTCCAAGTATTACTAGAAAAACTCCAACTTTATAAGTTCTTTTCATAAAATTCCTATATAAAAAAGATAAATTATAGTATAATTTTGCTTTTTATAAAAGGAAAGATATGCATTATTTAGAGATAGAAGGCACTAATAATTTAAGTGGTTGCGTTGAGATAAGCGGAGCAAAAAACGCTGCCTTACCTCTAATAGCTTCTAGTATACTAGCAAAAAATGAGGTAAGCATTAAAAATATCCCAAATGTAACAGATATAAACACTCTTTTTTTACTGCTTAAAAACCTAGGTGCTAGTTTTTATCTTGAAAATAAAGAAGCAAAAATAGACACCACAGGGTTAAATAACACAAAAGCAAAATACGACATAGTAAGAAAAATGAGAGCTTCTATACTCACTTTAGGACCCTTACTTGCTAGATTTAAAGAATGCGAGGTATCTCTACCCGGAGGCTGTGCTATAGGACAAAGACCCATAGATCTTCACCTTTTAGCCCTTGAAAAAATGGGAGCAAATATAGCCATAAAACAGGGCTACGTAGTGGCAAATGGTAGCTTAAAAGGAGCTGATATAATCTTTGATAAAATATCAGTAACAGGTAGCGAAAATATCATAATGGCAGCTGCCTTAGCTAAGGGTAAGACAAGGATTATAAATGTAGCCAAAGAGCCTGAAGTAGTGCAACTTTGCGAAATTTTAAAAGAGGCTGGGCTTGATATAAAGGGCATAGCTAGTGATGAGCTTGAAATTTATGGTACAGATTCTGAACTCTTAAATTTTAAAGAAATATCTGTGATACCAGATAGGATAGAAGCTGGGACCTATCTTTGTGCAGGAGCAATTACAAATTCAAAAATAAGCATTAAAAAAGCAAACGCAAAACATCTTAGTGCTGTCTTAGATAAATTAAAACAAATGGGCTTTGGCATAGAGATAAAAGATGATGAAATTACCATACTTCCAGCTAAAAAAATAAAGGCTATAGAGCTTATAACAAGCGAGTATCCGGGCTTTCCAACGGATATGCAAGCACAATTTATGGCTCTTGCCTTAAGGGCTGAAGGAACTAGTATTATAGATGAAAGGCTTTTTGAAAACCGCTTTATGCATGTAAGTGAGTTATTAAGAATGGGTGCTGACATAAAACTAAACGGGCACATAGCCAGTGTAACTGGAGCAAAGGAGCTAAATTGTGCTGATGTTATGGCTACTGATTTAAGAGCCTCATCTGCTTTAATACTAGCTGCCTTATTTGCAAAAGGGATTAGTAGGGTGCATAGAATTTATCATCTAGACAGAGGTTATGAAAGACTTGAGGAAAAATTTAAAAAACTAGGAGCAAATATAAAAAGGCTTAATGAATAGCTTTTAAATTTTATAAAACTTCTTTTAAATTTGACTTTTAAAGAATTTTTGTATAGAATTAGCCCTTATTTTAGTGCGGGAATAGCTCAGGGGTAGAGCACAACCTTGCCAAGGTTGGGGTCGCGAGTTCGAATCTCGTTTCCCGCTCCACTTAAAAAAATCACTCTTGCTTCATTTTACATTCACGCATTCTTCACACAGTGAGGCTATCATTACAAAATAAACTTTATTTCAAGGAGAAAATATGAAAAAATTAAAACTTGTGCTTTTAGCTACTTTCTTTTGTGCTAGCTCCTTATTTGCGGATATGCCGGTAGCTGTAAACACTCTACCAAGTAAAATTCATAGCTTTGTAAAAGAGCATTTTAATGGAGCAAACATAGGCTTTGCTGAAAAGGATATGACCTCTTTTGACATAACTCTTTCTGATGGAACAGAGATAGAATTTAACATAAACGGGGATTGGATTAGCGTAGATGGTAGATACAAAGCTATACCTACAAGCTTTTTACCAACTAATCTTGTAAGCAAGGTAAAAGCTAGTCAACAAAACGCCCAGATAATAGAGGTAGATAAAAACATAAATGGATATAAATTTAAATTTAACAATATGATGGAAGTTTACACAGATTCTAATGGCAACATACTAGGTCAAAAATTTGATGACTAAGAAAAACAACTATATATTTTAAGAGGTGCTTAGCTAAGTATTAAAAATAAAAAATTTCAAAAATAAAAGAGTAAAAAATAAAAATTAAAAGCTAAAATAAAGCTTCAAATTTTAATTTTTATCCTTTTTAAAAGGAAAAAAAACAAAAAATTTATAAAAAAAACTTGACTTTTAAAAGCACTTCTACTACAATACAAACTTCATTTTTATATAAAAATTTATCTGTATAGATCTTAAGCTATACAAGTTCTTTTAAAAGGGAAAATGATGGAAAGAATAAGGCTTAAGCTTAAAGCTTATGACCACAGAGTTTTAGACCGCACAGTTGCAGCCATAGTAGAAGCTGTTAAGAGAACAGGTGCAGATATAAGAGGTCCTGTGCCTTTGCCTACAAAGATAAAAAGATACACAGTTTTAAGGTCCCCTCACATAAATAAGGACTCAAGAGAACAATTTGAAATGAGAATTCACACTCGTATGCTAGATATAGTGGCAGCAACTCCTGATACTGTTGATTCTTTAACCAAACTTGATTTAGCTCCAGAGGTTAATGTCGAAGTCAGGGCTATGGGAAAATAGTTAAGTAAAAGGATAAAGTTATGGAATATATAGTAGAAAAGATAGGTATGAGCAGAACCGTTACAAATCCTAGCGTTGCTGTAACCTTACTTAGAGTCTTATCAACAAAGGTTTGCGAGGTAAAAGAAAATGTCAAGGCGATGGTTTCTTATTCAAAGGGAAAGGCTAAAAATAAGTGTATACAAGGACAGCAAAAAAAATACAATCTATCCCCAGAATTTAACAATTTTGCCAGTATTTTTGTTAACAATAAAGAAGCTGGAGATTTAGATGAGACTCCATTAAACGAAGCTAAGATTTTAAAGGTTTCATTTAATTCCAAGGGTAGAGGATATAGTGGTGTTGTTAAAAGACACGGCTTTGCTGGTGGTCCTGCAAGCCATGGTTCACGTTTTCACAGAAGACATGGTTCTATAGGAAATAGAGAGTGGCCGGGTAGAGTACAACCGGGTATGAAGATGGCTGGGCATTATGGAAATGTTAAAATAACGGTTAAAAATGAAGTTTTAAGCTATGATGCTGAGAGCAAAATTTTAGTTTTAAAAGGTTGTGTTGCTGGTCATAATGGAGCTTTAGGCAAGATAAGGATTGCAAAATGAGTAAGGCTATTGTTTTAAATGATAAATTTGAAAAGTCAGGAGATTTAGATCTACCTGCTAGATACAAGGATATAAATCCACATAATCTCTACCTTTACGTAAAATCATACCTTGCTTCTTTGAGGTCTAACACAGCTCACACAAAAAATAGAAGTGAAGTAAGCGGTGGAGGCAAAAAACCTTGGAGACAAAAAGGACGTGGTGGTGCAAGAGCTGGTTCTACTAGAACAAATGTTTGGGTAGGCGGTGGAGTAGCCTTTGGTCCTAAAAATAACAGAAATTATTTTCAAAAGGTAAATAAAAAACAAAAAAGACTTGCTCTAGAAAGAGCCTTGGAAGAAAAGGCTAGTGCGGGTATGCTTTTTGTAGCCCCATCTTTAATAGTAGAAAGTGCAAAAACAAAAGATGCAAATAATATAGTAAAAAAACTTGGGCTAAAAGATGTTTTGATAGTAAAGGATTTTATAGATGAAAAAACCTTTCTTGCATACAGAAATTTAGCAAATTGCTATGTGGTAGATATAACAGAGGTAAATGCTTATTTAGTATCCGTATTTAAATCTGTTATCATAGAACAAAACGCTTTACAATCCATCATAAAAGAGGACTAAAATGGCAGATATAAAAGATATAAGAAGCATACTTTACACTGAAAAAAGTTTGAATTTACAAGAACAAGGTGTGGTAGTTATACAAACCTCACCTAAGATGACTAAAAATTCTTTAAAGGCTGTTTTAAAAGAATATTTTGGTGTAGTTCCTCTAAAGATAAATTCTTTAAAAATGGAAGGCAAGGTAAAAAGATTTAGAGGTCGTTTAGGGCAAAGAAATGACTACAAAAAATTTTATGTTAAGCTACCAGAGGGTGTTAGCTTAGAAAATACGGAGGCTTAATATGGCGATAAAAACTTACAAACCATATACACCAAGTAGAAGATATATAACAGGTTTAAGCTCTGAGGATATAACTGCTAAACCTTCCGTTCGCTCTTTACTTATCAAACTTCCTACTCACTCAGGAAGAAATAACAATGGTAGGATAACAAGTAGACACAAAGAAGGTGGAGCCAAAAAATTATATAGAATCATAGACTTTAAAAGAAGAAAATTTGGCATAGAAGGCAAGATAGAAGCCATAGAATACGATCCATACAGAAACTGCCGCATAGCCTTAGTTTCATACAAAGATGGAGAGAAAAGGTATATTTTACAAGCAAAGGGACTTAAGGTAGGAGATGTAGTAATGTCTGCTGAAAGTGGTCTTGATATAAAGCCCGGAAATGCTATGAAACTTAAAAACATACCAGTTGGAACAATAGTTCATAATATAGAGCTAAAACCGGGAAAAGGCGGACAAATGATTCGCTCAGCTGGTGCCTATGCACAATTAATGGGTAAGGAAGAAAAATACGTCATCTTAAGACTAGCAAGCGGGGAAATGAGGCAGGTCTTAGCAGAATGTATGGCTAGTATAGGAGAAGTAGGAAACGAGGACTGGGCTAATGTTACCATAGGTAAGGCAGGTAGAAACCGCCACAGAGGAATTCGTCCTCAAACAAGAGGCTCTGCAATGAACCCAGTTGATCACCCTCACGGAGGTGGTGAAGGTAAGAAAAACTCAGGTCGTCACCCTGTTACTCCTTGGGGCAAACCAACAAAGGGTGCTAAAACTAGACGCAAAAAAGCTAGTGATAGACTCATAATATCAAGAAGAAAAGGAAAATAATATGGCTAGATCGCTAAAAAAAG
>CASFHJ010000260.1 GCA_949294425.1 uncultured Campylobacter sp. | reverse complement strand
CCTATCAAACTCATTATAATATTTTTCAACTTTTAACATTTAATTTTTTTTAATGTTATAATTCTCCCCCCCCCCCCCCCCCTTAAATTTGGCTTAAGAAAAGTTTAAGTTTTGTTTGCTTAGAAAATGAAAGTTTTGTGTAGTTCCCCCGAAGGGGAAGAAGTGTTAAGCTTTTTTCTCGCTTACTATATTTACTATATTATCGCCTACCATTACGGCTATCTTATCCATAAATTCAGCAGGGCTTGTAAAACCAACGCAAGAACAATTTATCTCACCTAGCACATATTTATCCTTGCCGTCTTTGTCCGTATCTAGTATGAAATCAGCCGTCCAAATCAAAGGTAAGTCATAATCTCCTAATTTTGTGCGAATTTCAGGAAGTTGAGATAAGAACCAATCTATAAGGCTTTGCCAATCTTTTGGCTCATCGTATCGGTATTTAGCACCTGAAAACAAGGTAGCAGAAAAAGCATCAGCACCTTCGGCTGGTTTTTTATGCACTACATAAACAGGAGTTTTATAAAGCATTAAAATTCTAATCTCTCCTTCTTTTATACGAGGTAAGAAAGTCATATCAACTAGCATACCGTTATCGCCTATGATGTATTGCTCACAAAAGTCCATAAATTCGCCTAAAACTCTGTGTTCTACGTGATTATCTTTTGCTTCAGTGCACTTTATCTTAGTATTTAAAGGAAGGGCATTGACTCCAGCTGGAAGTTCTTCTTCAAGGCTTACACGCCAAATTCCCTCACCTGTTGAGCCACGATTTTGTTTTAACACTCTCTCGCCCTTTGCTAGGCTTTTTGGAAAGGTTTCTTTAAACGTCTTAATATCGTAGTAAGCATAAGTATCATCAGGCACCAAATCAGTGCTAGCAAGCTTTGTAAGTGCATCTTTTGCTCCGTATCCTATCATAGCATCAGGGTGCGGCATACCAACAAGCCCGTCCATACAAAGCTTTCTTAACATATCAAAATACTCATTTTCCTCCTTTAAATTTCCCGGATTTATACGAGATACATAGCCGTCAAAATTTTCTTTTACATACTTGTAAATTTCATCTTTCTTGCCTACTTCAAAAAAGATAACTTCAGCATTCCAGCCCTTTGCCTTTAGAGCATTTACCATGGGCATAGTGTCTTTTCTATACCCATCAGCACCCTTATCGCTTCCGCCTTGAACCTCGAAAAAAACTATATTTTTTTTCATTGCCGCCTCCTTTAATTTAGTATCAAATTTCATTATATTGAAAAAAAAATTAAGCTTTATTAAAACGATAAAATTCACAAAGACTTCACAAAGCATTCACATAAAATTCACAAGAGCTAAATATACTGCTTTAAAATTATATTAAGGAGTTTTCCATGAGAACAAGACTTATCGTTTCACTTTTAAGTTTAGGTGCTATTTTTGCTTTTGCTAATCCAGCAGCACAAAATCAAGTTGCTCCAACTCCGGTGCCACCAACACAATACAACAACCCACAACCATATCAGGGCTATTATGGCTTACCTAAAAAGGCTATGGATACTATACAAAAAACCTATCCCGGAGTTTATATAAAGGATATAGACTTTAAAGCTTACGGGTTTAAAGTAGAGCTTGCAAATTTTATGGAAATGTATTTTGATAGAGATGGTAACTTTTTAGGACAGAAATGGGACGATTAAAGCTTAAACTCTCTTCTAAAATATCCTATCTTTGATCATCCTTAAATCCTGCATCTTGCAGGATAAAATACATAAATTTATTTAGTAATAAAAATTACTTTTTAAAATAAAATATTTCTAACATAATTTTGTGATATAATGAAATCACAAATCAAAATTATCAAAGAAAGGATTTCCATGAAAAAAGTTATTTTAGGTTTAGCAAGCTCTATAATCCTAGCTTCAAGTCTTGATGCCTTTAGCTTTAAAAAGGACTCTTTAAAGCTTACATTTGAGGGCTACAAAACAGATCAGTTTATAGCAACAGCTGGTGAATTTACAGATGTTACTTACAATTTTTCTAAGGATACTAAAAGCTTAGAAAGCTATCTAAGCAAGGCTAAGATAGTAGTAAAGCCTAGCTCTGCTTTTATGGGAGAGGGCAATGATTTAATAACTGAAAACATAACAAAGGTTTTCTTTCCTACATTGCTAGGTAAGCAAGATATACAAGTTAACATACAAAACGTAGTGGTAGGAGATGAAACAGGTTTAATCTCAGCTAAGGTAAGCATAGGCAAGGAAAGCACAATAATACCACTAAGATACACTATAGATGGAAAAAAATTTACGGCTAAAGGTCAACTAGATTTGCATAATTTTAAAAACGCAAGCAAGGCTTTAAGAGCTTTAAGCGATGTTGCACCGGGACATGGAAATATATCTTGGTCCCTAGTAGATCTTAGCTTTAATGCAGAACTTGAGTAAAAATAGTAGCTCTTTTGAGCTACAAATCCTATAATATTTACAAATTTTAGCAATAAAATTTTCTTATTTAATTTTAAAATATTTATCGCACTTAAAATTTAGTCTAAATTTAAAAAAGGTTTATTAATATTTTTATACAAAAATTGTAAAGATAAAAAATTTATTAAGATAAAGGTTAAAATAATGAATTTTGATAAAAAATATAATCGCTTTAACACAAATTCTTTAAAATGGAACGTCAAAAAAGACGAACTTGCTATGTGGGTAGCTGATATGGATTTTCAGTGCAGTCCTGCCATAAAAGAAGCTCTATTAAAAAAGGTAGAATTTGGAATTTTTGGTTATGAGATAGTGCCTAAGAGCTATTATAAATGTATTTTACAATGGCTTGAAAATAGACATAATTTAAGGCTTAAAAGCAAGGACTTGCTCTTTTGTAAAGGCGTAATGCCAGCTATCTCAGCTCTTATAAGAACTTTTAGCAATATAGCAGATAATGTAATAGTGCAAAGCCCTGTTTATCATGTTTTTTACTCTTGTATAGAAAATAATGGAAGAAAGGCTATTGAAAATAAACTTTTATATAAAAATCAAAAATACGAAATAGATTTTAAAAATTTAGAAGAACTCTTAAGCCTCCCTGAAAGCACCATACTACTCATGTGTAATCCACACAATCCAAGTGGTAAAATTTACACAGCACAAGAGCTTGAAAAAATATCAGAGCTTTGCAAAAAATACCACGTATTACTCATAAGTGATGAAATTCACTGCGATATAAGTCAAAAAGCATACACCCCATTTTCACTGATAAATAAAGATAGCATAAGCTTAATATCTCCTAGCAAATCCTTTAATCTAGCCGGACTTCACGCCGCCACGATAATAGTGCAAAATGAAAATATCAGAAATAAAGTAAAAAAAGCGATAACTGAAATAGCCCAGCCAAATTCCTTTGCTATTGAAGCAAGTATAGCAGCCTATAAAGACTCGCAACAATGGCTTGAAGATCTAAATTCATATATAAATGAAAATAAAAAAATAGCCAAAAATTTCATAGAAAAAAACACAAGCCTAAAGGTAGCCAATGGAGAAGCTACATACTTACTTTGGGTTGATTGTGAAAGTATCTGTGAAAATACAGATGATTTTTGCGATTTTTTAAGAGAAAAGCACAAACTATACATATCTAAGGGTTCAATCTATAAGGGCAATGGCAATAAATTTATAAGAATTAACATAGCATGTCCAAAAGATGTCTTACTTGAGGGTTTAAAAAGACTCAAAGAAGCTTATATAAATTTTAAAAAGTCTTAAATTTATCTTTGTTTTTTCTGCTTTGTTATAATTATTTAAATTTCATTGTAGGAGTTTGTATGAGGCTATTTGGCACTGATGGAGTTAGGGGCAAGGCTGGAGAATTTTTGGACTCTTTTTTGGCTATGCGTCTTTCAATGGCTGCTGGAATTTATTTCAAAGATAAGGCTATAACAAACAATATCTTAGTAGGAAAAGATACTAGAAGAAGTGGCTATATGATAGAAAATGCAATAGTTTCAGGGCTTACTTCCATAGGATATAATGTAGTGCAAATAGGTCCCATGCCAACCCCTGCCATAGCTTTTTTGACAGAGGATATGCGTTGTGATGCTGGTATAATGATCTCAGCTTCTCATAATCCATATTATGATAATGGTATAAAATTCTTTGATATGCATGGAAACAAACTAAATGAGGACATAGAAAAAAAGATAGAAGAAATTTATTATGATGATAAGCTAATAGAAGGTTCTAAGGTAACTGCTGAAAAAATAGGACAGGCAAAAAGAATAGACGATGTTATAGGCAGATACATAGTTTCTATCAAAAATTCTTTCCCAAAAAATCTTACTTTAAAATCCTTAAGAGTTGTTTTAGACGTAGCAAACGGAGCTGCTTACAAGGTAGCTCCAACCGTTTTCAAAGAGCTTGGTGCTGAAGTAATAGTTTTAAATGATAAGC
>CASFHJ010000259.1 GCA_949294425.1 uncultured Campylobacter sp. | reverse complement strand
ATTTGAATTTTAATATATTTTTCTTTTTTTGAGTATAAAAAATACTAAAAATAAAGTCTTAAGGCTTTAGATAAAGATGAGTTAAAAACTTAAGAGCTTAAAAAGTCTTAGAAAAAATTAAGATAATTTTAAAAAAATTGCTAAAAAGAGGGTATATATTTTTCTTTATATTTAATATTTTTAAGTTAAAATTACAAAAATAATTTTCATCTTAAAAAATATACTTATCAAAAAACTTATATTATTAAGGAAGTTATTTATGAATATTTTGCCAAAGGATATAAAAAATACAAAAAATTTAAAAATATTTGAAAAAGAAAATTTTGTATTTGCAAAATATAGACAAGAAAAATCAAGCTTTTTTCAAGCAGTCAAGACAACCATGCACTGCTTTGTTCTCGTAAAAAATGGCTCTAAGGTGGTGCATAATAAAGATAAAGATTATAGATTAGAAAAGGGAGATGCCCTTTTTATAAAGGCTGATAATCATATGGTTAGCAATATAAAAACCGAGAATTCAGCCTATGAAGCCGATCTTTTTTTCTTTGATAATGAAATCTTAATAAATTTTGCCAAAACTCACAGGGAAAAGCTAAAAACAAGTGAGGAAAAATTTGAGATCTTTAAGATAGAAAAAAATGAGCTTTTAAGCTCTATTATACAAAGCTTTGAACTCTATATGCATAAGGATTTAAGTGATATTTTGCTAAGGCACAAGATAGAGGAGCTTTTTTTGTATATACTCTTAAAATACGAGGGCATTTTCTCATCTTTTTTAAATGATATAGTGCGCGAATTTGAGATGGATTTAAACTCTATATTTAAATGCCATGATTCTAGCTTTGCTAGTGTTGCTGATATGGCAAATTCTGTTAATATGGACAATGCTAGTTTTACTAGAAAATTCAAAAATATTTTTGATAAAAGCCCAAAAAATTGGCTAGATGATAAGAGATTTGAAAAGGCTTTATTTTTGCTTGAATATTCCCCCAAAAATATAAATGAAATTTGCACAGATTGTGGTTTATCATCTACTTCTTGGTTTAGAGAAAGATTTAAGAAAAAATTTAATACAACTCCAAAACAATACCAAAAATCAAAAAACTTATATTTTTTAAGATAAAAATTATACATATACTTTCTTTTTTCTAATATACTTCTAAGCACAATATCAAAAAAAGAAAGGATAGCAAATGCTAAAAAAAGTTTTACTAAGCACGAGTTTAAGCCTTGCTTTAGCTACTATGGCTATGGCTAAGGATATTAGTGGTTTTTCTCACCCAGAAGGAAGTCTTATAACAAATGACGCGGTTTACATAAGCAACCTAGGAGAAAAGCTAGAGCCTATGGCTAAGGATAAGGACGGCTTCATATCAAAGCTAGATAAAGAGGGCAATATCATAGAAGCTAAATTTATAACTAAGTTAAATGCCCCAAAAGGTATGGCAAATGTTAAAGATACTTTGGTAGTTCTTGATATAGATAGAATTCTTGCCTTTGATCTAAAAAGTAAAAAAGAGCTTTTTGCTATAGATGTAAAGGGTGGGGTGTTTTTAAATGATATAGTTTTACTCGATGATGACAATGCCTTTATAAGCGATACAGGCACAGGTATAATTCACAAATTTAACATAAAAGATAAAAAAATAGAAGACTTTGTAAAACTAAAAAAAGAATTCATGGGAGCAAACGGACTTTTGCTAAGCAAGGATAAAAAAATTCTTTACACAGTTACTTATGATGCAGCTGGAAAAGAAAAGGGTAGATTAGTAAGCATAAAGCTAGATGATAAGACACAAAAAAGCTTAAGTGAGCCTATAGGTCCTCTTGATGGTATAGTTTATGCAAAAAATCAAGATATACTTTTTTCTAGTTGGGAGGACGGAAA
>CASFHJ010000258.1 GCA_949294425.1 uncultured Campylobacter sp. | reverse complement strand
ACAGTAAAGCCCAAATTTGTAGCTCCGTCCCTGCCTACATTTTGTATGATCATATCAACATTTATATTTTCATTAGCAAGAGCTGTGAAAATTTCAGCCGCAATACCGGGCTGGTCCTCTATATTTCTAAGTGTTAGCCTTGCTTGGTTTTTATCAAGTGCTATGCCGCTAACTAATGCTTGTTCCATTTTTTCTTCCTCTTTGCTTATTATAGTTCCTTCGTTTGTGTTAAAAGAACTTCTAGTTACTAATTTTACATTAAGTTTTTTTGCCAACTCAACAGAGCGGTTTTGCAAGACCTTAGCTCCCAAAGAAGCAAGCTCTAGCATCTCATCATAAGAAATCATGTCAAGCTTTCTAGCCTTTGGCTCTATCCTAGGATCAGTCGTATAAACCCCATCAACACCTGTATAAAGTTCACACAAATCAGCCTTTCACGCCCCAGCTAAAGCCACCGCACTAAGATGGCTTCCGCCTCTACCTAAGGTAGTAACAAAGCCATTTTCATCAAGCCCTTGAAAACCAGCAACAACGACTATATTATCCTCTTTTAAGAGCTTATTTATGTGGCTTGTATCTATGTGCTTTATCCTTGCCTTTGTATAAACGCTATCTGTGTAAATTCCAGCCAAGCGACCGCTTAAGGCACTTGCCTTATATCCCGCCTCATTTAATGCTATAGAAAGCAAAGCAGAACTTACCCTTTCTCCACTGCTTAAAAGCAAATCCATATCCCTTAAATTTGGGCTTTTATAAAAATGCTCCGCCTTGCTTATTAAATCATTTGTAACCCCGCTCATAGCAGATACAACTACCACTAGCTTAACTCCGTCTTTTTTACTATCTATAACCCTTTTAGCAACAGCTTCTATCCTCTCTAGGCTTCCAACGCTTGTGCCTCCGTATTTTTGCACTATCAACATCAAATATAACCTTTTTCTTGAAAATACTTTATAACCTTCACATAAATAGGTCTTTTAAAATGTTTAACCATAGTAAAAAACTCCTTTAAATCAACAAATTTATAAGCATCAAATTCTGGGTGTTTGGTCTGTAAATTTATCCTTGCTTTTGGCTTTAGTTTTAATAAAAAATATTTTTGATTTTGTCCATCATAAGGATACATTTTTTGTGCTACCTTGCTTGGAAAGTCGTATTTAAGCCATTTTGGATAAGTAGCTATAAATTCAACATCTTTAGTTCCAATCTCTTCTTCTAGCTCTCTTAAAATAGCCTTTTTAGCATCTTCATTCTCATCTACTCCGCCTTGAGGAAACTGCCAAACATCTTCCATATCATTTCTCTTAGCTATAAAGAGTTTGCACTCAAGCGGATAAGTAGGCGAAAGTATGATAGCAGCAACATTTGGTCTGTATTTTTTTTCCTTCACAAAAAACCTTAACTTCTAAATCAATTTTGCGATTTTAACTTATTTCAAATAAAATTTTCATTAGAATTAGATAAAAGATTAAATTTGGAAAAGATTTGAAACACCTATACATACATATACCATTTTGTGAGAGCAAGTGTAATTATTGTGCCTTTACCTCTTTAAAAAAGAAAGAGTATGAAGAGCCTTATTTCAAGGCTTTAAAAAGGGATTTAAGCTTTCATTTTGAAAAGCTTAAAATAAATAAAAAGTCCTTAAAAAGCGTTTTTATAGGCGGTGGCACACCTAGCATAGTTTCTGCTAGTTTTTATGAAAAAATCTTTCTTTTTTTAGAGCCTTTTTTAAGTGAAAAATGCGAGATAACAAGCGAGGCAAATCCAAGCTCAAGCAATGAACAATGGCTAAAAGAAATGAAAAATTTTAAGGTAAATCGCTTATCTTTTGGAGTGCAAAGTTTTAATGAAAAAAAACTAAGCTTTCTAGGTAGGTCCCACGGACAAAAAGAAAGTTATCAAAGCATAGAAAAAGCCTTTAAAATAGGCTTTAAAAATATAAATTTAGATCTTATTTACGATACAAAATTAGATGATAAAAAAATGCTTGACTTTGAACTTTTGCACCTAAGAAAGCTAAGAAAATACATAAAACATATAAGTGCTTATAATCTTAGCATAGAAACAAACACAGCTTTTGCAAAAAAAGAGCATTTTAAAAAAAATGCACCAAATTTAATGAGGTATTTTATAAGCTCCTTAGAAAATTTAGGCTTTAAACAATACGAAATAAGTAATTTTGGAAAAATTTGCAAACACAATCTTTCATACTGGCAGGCTAAAGAATACCTAGCTTGTGGGCTTAGTGGGGTTTCATTTTATGATAAGCAAAGATTTTACACTCATAAGAGCTTAAAAGAATACATAAAAGAGCCAACTTTTAGAAAGAAAGAAAGATTAAAAGCAGAGGATCTAAACCTAGAGCATTTATTTTTAGGGCTTAGAAGCATAGTTGGCGTAAAAAGAAAATTTTTAAGCCAAAATCAAGAAAAAAAAGCCTTTTTACTTTGCGAAGCTAAAAAACTACGCTTTGATGAAAAAAAACAAAGATTTTTTAATACGAACTACCTTTTAAGCGATGAATTAGCTTTATTTTTGCAAGAGTAAAGCTTTTTTAAAAGAAAGTAAGTGTAGAATTATCTTTTTTTCACGAGGATTTATCATGAGTATGGGCGAAATTTTAGTAATCTTAATCGTAGCTGTGCTTGTTTTAGGACCTGAAAAACTGCCTGATGCAGCTATTAAAATAGCTAAATTCATAAGAGCAGCTAAAAGACACATAGATGAAGTAAAAGAAAGCATAGACAAAGAAGTTAGGATAAATGAGATGAAGGAAGAGGCTAAGAAATACACACAAGAATTTAGCCAGTATAAAGAAAATATGAGAAAAAAACTAAGTTTTGAGGAATTTGACGAGCTGAAAAAAGATATATTAGAAAATAACAAAGCCTCTTTAAAAGAAGAAGACTCAAAAGCCAAAAATACGGAAGATAAGAATGTTTGAAGAATTAAGACCACATTTAGTAGAGCTTAGAAAGAGACTTTTTATAAGCGTTTCTTGCTTGATTGTTGTATTTTTTATCTGCCTTTTTTTTAGCGATCATATACTTAAAATTTTAAGCCAACCAGTAGAAAATGCCCTGCTTACACAAAATGAAAGCCTAGCAAGTAAGATGACTTTCGTAGAGCTTACAGAGCCTGTTTTTACTGCTATGAAGGTTAGTTTTTTTGCGGCTTTGCTTATATGCTCTCCAGTGATTTTTTGGCAGTTTTGGCTCTTTGTAGCACCGGGGCTTTATGAAAATGAAAAAAAACTAGTCTTACCCTTTGTTATAAGTGCTACCTTTATGTTTATACTTGGAATTTGTTTTTGTTATTTTATAGTTATACCCATGGCTTTTAGATTTTTGATATTTTTTGGAAATTTACACAATCTAACACCTTTAATTAGCATAGGGCTTTATGTTGGTTTTTTTATAAAGATTATGTTAGCCTTTGCCCTAGCCTTT
>CASFHJ010000257.1 GCA_949294425.1 uncultured Campylobacter sp. | reverse complement strand
TGCTCAACACAGCGGCGGTGCTCTTTCTGGTTGGAAATTTTCAAATTTTAAAGATGGGGTTTTTGCAGAGCAATTCCACGTCAATGAAATAGATGGTAACGTAGCTCTTTTACCAGATGGAGTAGATCCAATTGAAGCTGTTATGCTTTGCGATATGGTAACTACAGGCTTTCACTGCGCTGAAAATGCAAAGATAAAACCGGGTGAAACAGTTGCTGTTATAGGGCTTGGACCTGTTGGGCTGATGTGTTGTGCTGGTGCAAATTTAATGGGTGCTAGTGAAATTTATGCTGTTGATTGTGTAGATTTTCGCTATGAAATAGCAAATAAGCATTATGGTGCTACTCATTATGTAAATTTCACAAAGGCTAAATTCCAAGATCAAATCAATGAGCTTACTAAGGGAAGAGGTGTTGATAAGATTTTAATAGCTGGAGGACATCTAGGTAGCATAGGCGAGGCTTGCGAGTGCTTGGTAAATGGTGGAATTGTTTCAAATGTTAATTATCTTGGTTCTGGAGAAAATATAACTATACCTAGAATAGCTTGGAATGTTGGTATGGGACACAAGACTATAAAAGGTGGTTTAACTCCTGGCGGTAGATACAGAATGGAAAAACTAGCTAGACTACTTCAAACTAAAAAGCTTGATGTAAAACCTATAATTACACACAAGTTAGAAGGTGGTCTTGAAGCTATAGAAAAATCATTAGATATGATGAAAAATAAGCCTGAAGGACTTATAAAACCTGCAGTTAAATTAACTTGGTAAAAATAGCTGGGATCTTTCCCAGCATTTATGCCCTACTTGCTTATCTTTTGAACTTTCATTAAAAAAAGACAAACACTAGAAATTTTCTATTAGATCCTTAAATATAAGGCAAAGTTTTTCAAAATCCTCTATGCTAACCCTTTCATTTGCTGCGTGTATGCTTTCATTACAAAGCCCAAATTCAACCACATCTATGCCGTATTTTGCAAAAAATCTAGCATCGCTTGTGCCTCCTTTTGTATTAAATTCTGGCACAAGATGAGTTATTTTTTGTATACTTTGATTTAGCTTTTTAAGCACCTTGCTATCTTTATTTGTTAAGAAAGGCTCTGAGCTTTTCTTTATTTCAAGCTCATAATTTAGCCCCTCTAAAAGTTTTTCAACATAAGTTTTCACATCATCAAGGCTAGTTTGTGGAGAATTTCTAACATTAAACATCAATTCAAGCTCGTTTGGACTCACATTACTTACACCAATACCTGCTTTTATATTGCTTATTACTATTTTTGATGGAGCAAAAAGCTCATTACCCGGATCTAGGTCAAAACCCGCTAAGAGCTTTAAAACAGGAGCTATTTCGTGGATAGGATTTATAGCTCTTTGAGGATAGGCTACATGTCCTTGCTTTCCCTTTATGAGAAGTCTTGCATTTATAGAGCCTCTACGACCTATTTTAAGACTATCGCCAAGCCTTTGTTCACAGCTTGGTTCAGCCACCACTACATAATCAGGCAAAAGCTCTTTTTCTTTTAAGAAATTTAAAATTTCAGCTGTGCCGTATACGGCTTCACCTTCCTCATCGCTTGTTATTAAGATAGAAAGCCTTGAGCCATTAAATTTTTTAGCCTCTAAAGCAGCCGTTAAAAAGGCTGCCAAACCGCCTTTCATATCTGCTGCACCTCTTGCATATATAAAGCCATCTTTTTTCACAGGCTTAAAAGGATCACTTTGCCAACCCTCACCCGGGGGCACCACATCTATGTGTCCACAAAAGGCTAGATGTTCTCCTTCTTTGTTAAACTCTTTTGTAAGAACTAAGTTTTTAATGCCCTCTTTTTCTATAAAAAATGCCTCAAAATCAATAAAATGCATGGCTATATAGTTTAAAGCTCCGTCATCTTTTGGAGTGATGGATTTAAATTTCAAAAGCTCCATTAAAAGATCTGTAGCCTTCATATAAGCTCCTTTATTTTTTTGTATTATACAAAAAATGTTTTATATATTAGTGCTATGGCAAAGTATTCTATTATCAAAGCTGATGCTATATTTATATAAAAAAGAACCTTAGCATTAAATTTATCAGCAAATCTCGATACAAAAAAACTAAGGCAAAAAACCCAGATAAATATGGCTACAAAAAGCCCAAAACCAAGTATAAAATAATGCTTTTCCTTACTTAAAAAAGAGGATATACTTAACCAAAAGCTGATTATGTAAGGATTGCTTAAATTTAATACAAAGCCCTTTACATAGCTTTTAAAAGCTGTATTTTTTTCCTTACTTTCTTTAAGTTCTAAATTTTTAGGCTTTGTTTTTATGCTTAAAAATGCCAGATAAGTCAAAAAACAAAAACCAAAAATGGCTAGAATTTTACTCATAAGCTCATTATTTAAGAATTTCAAAAGCCCAAACAGAAGTAAAGAGAAATAAAATATATCAGCACTCATAGCCCCTAAGCCTAGAAAAAAGGCATTTTTAAAGGACTTTAAAGCATAGCTTAAAATAAGCACATTCATAGGTCCAAAAGGCACAGCAACGCCAAAACCAAGCATTAATCCTTGAAAAAAGGCAAACATCTCACTCCTTTAAAAAAGCCCTTATATCAGTAGCTATCTCATCTATAGCCACTGAGGCTTTTTTAGTGTATATTTTATCAAAGTAAGGGCTTAGCTTCTCGTCTTTTTCTAAGTTATTTAAAATGCTTTTCTCACAAGATCTCGCAAAATATCCTAGCGGCAAAACAGCACCGCTTGTGCCTATGCAAACAAGAAGATTTGTTTTTTCTAAGAGCTTATAAAGTGTTTTATATTTTGGTGCTTCTTCTTCAATCATAACTATATTATGCCTTAAAAAAGGTTTTTTACATTTAGGACAAAGAGCGCTTTCTTGCTCTTTATATCCTATATTAAAAACACTTTTACACTTTGTGCAAATAAGCTCTGGTAAGAAGCCATGCAAGTGTATAACATCTTTACAAGTAGCTCTTTCTAGCAAGTCATCTACATTTTGAGTTATAATAAAAATTTGTTCTTTAAATTCATCCTTTAGCTCGGCTATAACTTTATGAGCATGATTTGGCTTTACATCTTTTAGCTGCACTCTTCTTTTGTTGTAAAAATCAAGCACTTTTGCAGGATTTTTTCTAAAGGCGCTAACTGAACAAACCTCCATTACATCATATTCTTCCCAAAGCCCATTATTGTCTCTAAAGGTCTTAAGTCCGCTTTCAGCACTAAGCCCAGCACCACTTAAGATCATCGCTGTTTTCACGCTAAAAATCCTCTTTAAAATTTTAGGAAAGTTTAGCAAAAAAAATATCATTTTTGAAAGATTTTTAAGGATTTTTGATTTTGATAAAATACTTGTTATAATAGCAAAAAAGGATTTTACATGTTTATAAACGGAGAAAAAATAGAACTTAAAGAGCTAAAATTTACAGATTTCTTAAAGCAAAGAGAGCTAAGAGCTGAGCTTGTAGCCTTAGAATTAAACGGCAAAATAATACCAAGAAAAGAATTTGAAAGCTTAGTTTTAAAAGAAGGTGATAAGGCTGAGCTTGTAAATTTTGTTGGGGGAGGCTGATGAGGATAAAATTTAATGGCAAAGATTTTGATACTGAAATTAAACATAGCTTAGATTTCTTTCAAAGCGTAAGTAAAGATGAAAGCGATGTTTTTATAGTAAATGGCTTTGCCACTAAAGAAAATATAGAACTTAAAGATGGTGATGAGCTTTTTTGTATAAGCAAAAAAACCCTACCGCCTAAAGAAGAACTTGAAGCTATGATGAGAGCAAGACATACTCCAAAGCTTTATGATAGTCTTAAAAATGCTAGTGTTGCTGTGTGCGGACTTGGTGGGCTTGGTTCTCATATAGCCATAAATTTAGCAAGAAGCGGCATAGGTAGTTTGCATCTAATAGACTTTGATGTGGTAGAGCCTAGCAACTTAAACCGCCAAGCTTATAGTGTAGATGATTTAGGAAAGACGAAGACAAGTGCTATGAAGGATCAAATTTCAAAGATAAATCCTTTCATAAAGCTTAAAATAGATAATCTTAAAATAGAAAAAGAAAACATAAAAGAGCTTTTTATAACCGATGATATAGTGTGTGAAGCCTTTGATAACGCATTTTATAAGGCTATGTTAGCACAGAATTTTCATACCTTTTTTAAGGATAAAATTTTAATATCTGCTTCTGGTCTAGCCGGATATGGTCTGTCAAATTTGATAAAGACAAGACAGATAGCAAAAAATTTCTTTGTTTGCGGGGATTTAGAAAGTGCAGCCCAAGTTGGTAGAGGCTTAATGGCTCCACGCGTAAGCCTTTGTGCTGCACATCAGGCAAATTTAGTGCTTGAATTACTTGCAAATAAAGAATATAAGGATTGTTAATGGATAGCTTAAAGCTTGGAAAATTTGAGTTTAAGTCTCGCTTTATACTTGGCTCTGGGAAGTATTCTTTAGAACTCATAAAAGCAGCCATTAATGAAGGAGAGGTAGAGCTTTTAACACTTGCTCTAAGACGTGCAAATACCGGCAAAATAGAAAATATACTTGATTATATACCAGAAAATATCAAGCTTTTACCAAATACCTCAGGTGCAAGAAACGCCCAAGAAGCCCTAAGAATAGCAAGACTTGCTAGAGAGCTTTGCAAAAGTGAGCTTATAAAGATAGAAATCATTAGAGATAGTAGGTATTTGTTGCCTGATAATTATGAAACTATAAAAGCAGTTGAGCTTTTAGTTAAGGAGGGCTTTACAGCTTTACCATATATGAGTGCTGATTTATACGCTGCTAGAGCTATGCAAGATGCTGGAGCTGCTGCTATAATGCCACTAGCTGCACCAATAGGCACAAACAAGGGGCTAAGTGCTAAGGATTTCATACAAATTTTACTTAATGAAATAGAAGTACCCATAATAGTAGATGCCGGGCTTGGCACACCAGCACAGGCTTGTGAGGCTATGCAAATGGGTGTTAGTGCTTGTATGATAAATACTGCCATTGCAAATTCTTTAGATGTGGCTAAGATGTCAAGGGCATTTAGCCTAGCCATAAAAGCAGGCAGAGAGGCTTTTTTAGCTGGTTTAGCGCCTAGCAAGGACTTTGCGCAGGCTAGCTCACCTCTTACTGGTTTTTTAAGGGATTAAAAATTTAACTATGATAAGATCCTTTCAAGCCTAACCTTATAAGCCTGTCTTATATGAGTTTTGGCTAAATTCATAGCCTTATTTTCATCTTTTTTTTCTATGGCATTTACTATTTTTAAGTGCTCATTAAAAGCTTCTTGTGCTCTATTTTCCTTTGCTAGAGTGCTTTCTCCAAGCAAGATTAAAGAGCGGTCTAAATGCTGCATGGTTTTTAATAAATAATTATTATTAGAACAGCGAAAAATCGTCTCGTGAAATAAGACATTATTTGCCCTAAGACTTTGCACGTCGCTTAAGTTTTTTTGAGAATGAACTATATTGTATAAAATTTCTATCTCTATCTTACTAGCAAAAAAGGTTGCAAGTCTGGCTGCTTCACCTTCTAAAAGCTCTCTCATTTCATAAAGCTTTGTTATGGAAACTAGATCAAGCCCTGCTACTACTAAACCCTTTTTTCCGTCCTGTGTTAAAATCCCTTCATTTAGTAAAATTCCTAGAGCTTCTCTTATGGGGGTTCTGCTAAAGCCTGTTTCAAGCACTAGTTCTTGTTCTTTTATCCTGTCTTTTGGCTTTAATCTTCCTTCTTTTATTGAATTTATTATATAATCATAAATAAGATCGCTTGAAATTCTTTGGTTTTTCTTATCATTTTTCATGCAAAAGCCCTCATTTAAATAAAACAAATTCTAATACATAAAACTTTAAAAACAAAATTTCTTATCTTTGTTTTTATGTATTTTTTAGTTTTTTGTTACATTTTACTTATCTTTTAAAATTTCACCACCTTAGCGCCGTATCCTCCTTGATTCATAGGAGCGTCGCTAAATTCTTTTACACTTTTATGATTTTTTAAGAATTCTTTTACAGCATAAGCAAGTTTTCCCGTGCCTATGCCATGATAAATTAAAACCTCATCAAAACCAGCTATAAGTGCGTCTGAAATGAAGCTTTCAAGTCTTTCTATAGCCTCCTCGCTTCTTAAGCCGTGCAAATCAATGCTAAGCTCTGCTTTTTCCTTTTTTTCTATCTTTATTTCTGTCTTATTTTGCCTAGTTCTTTCACTTTTTTTAAGCAAGGCTAAAGGTATCTTAAGACTTAGCTGCTCACTTTGTATTCTTGCCTCATTTTTATTTATAGAAATTATCTCTCCTTTTATATCATTATAGCTTACAAAGTCCCCTATTTTAAGGTTTTGTTCCAGCTTTTGTCTTGGTTTTTCTATCTGCTCTTTT
>CASFHJ010000256.1 GCA_949294425.1 uncultured Campylobacter sp. | reverse complement strand
AATAAATGTCTGCCAGAACCAAAGCCTATTTCTATAAAAGGATCTTTTAAGCTTATAAATTTTTTTACAAAAGCCTCCACATCATCTTCTATATAGGGGCTTTTTTGCAAGAGTCTAGTCTTTTTTACGGCATTTGCCTCGCTAAAAATATCTTCACAAAACGCCTCTTTAAAATGAAGCAAAGCCTTTTGTATGTAGCCTATCTTTGAAATTCTAGTGTCCTTATGAGACTTTATCAAATAAGCCCCATCTTTTTTTAAAAGTTGCAGAAAAAAATTCTCAGCTTCAAAGCTAGTATAAAGCAAAGATGAGTGCTCGTTCTTACAAAGCCACTTGAACTCAAGCCCATCTACAGAGTAAGGCAAAACTAGCTCTTTTATCTTTTTACACTTAAAATTTGGCATTTTACTTAGATATATAAACTTTTTTTGAAGGTAAGGATCTTATACCAAACTCATCTATACTCACAACCTCGTAGCTATACTCTTGCCCTAAAACTATGCTTGTATCTTCAAAGAATTTTTGATTTATATCTTTAAATTCAACATCAGAGCCACCATATCTTTTTACCTCATATCTTAAAGCTCTATCATCATTATCAACCCAAGAAAGCTGCACAGAAGAACCTGTAAAAGTGCTTGAAACTATGCTAGGAGCCTTGGGTGCCTCTAAGGTTTGCCCCTTAATAGTATGACTCATCAAACTTTCAAGCCCGTCCTTATCCACAACGCTTACTTTGTATTCCCTGCTAACTCCAGCCTCATTTATCACATCTTCATAGCTTGGGCTTTGAGTCTTTGCTATATTTACAAAGGAAAATAGATTTGTTTTTGCATAAATTTTATAATAAGCAAAGTCTTTAAAATTCAAATCGTCCCAAGTAAGCCTTATCCTAAAGGCTAAAGAAGTGCTTGCTAGTAAATTTTGCACCTGAGGCGGCAGAGGTTTTGTGCTTGAGCTAATTATCTGGCTTGATTCAGAATAAATTCCTTCAAAGGTTTTTGCAAAAATTCTATATTCAAAGCTCTCATTTGCATTTAAATTATCATCTATATATTCTGCGCTTAGTCTATTTTTAACCTCTGCTAGATGCTTAAATTCTCCCCCGTTTTTCGCTCTTTCTATCACATAAGATGAAACTCTTAAATCAGGGTGAGGTCTCCATATTAGTTTTATCTTAAGCGGCAAGGAACTAATGGCTTGAACAAAGGGCAAAGCAACTGGTCTACTCATGGTTTTAAGCTCTACTACAACACCTTCTTTTGATATATGCCCTTCTTTATTGAAGCTTTTCATAGCGTAGTAATACTTAGTATCTGGCTCTAGCTTTGTGTCTACAAAATGAGTTTTATACTTATCCTTTATAGTAGCTACCAAGCTTAAAGTCAGATCATTAGCCCCTCCTCTGTAAAGATAAAAGCCCTCTATGTCCTCATTATAAAAGCTTTTCCATTCAAAGGCTGCGGAATTTATATTACTTATGTGTTTTAGCTCATCTATAGTGGGTAAATTTTCATTTACTATCAACTCTTTTTGCTGAGCTAAGTTAGCACAAGCGCTAAAGAAAAGTATCAAAACAAGACTTGATAAAAGACAAAGAGGTTTTTTCATCTATATCCCTTTTTTTAAGCTTAGTTAAAATTTGCATAAAATCAATATGCATAGGTGCTTTTACAAAAATTTTTTCCTTTTTTCTAGGGTGTATGAAATAAACAAAATAAGAATGAAGCATCACCCTAGCATAAGCTTCTCCCTTATATCCATACAAGGTATCGCCTAAAATATGGCGATTTAAGCTTTCTAAATGCGCTCTTATTTGATGAGTGCGACCTGTAAAAAGCTTTGCAGCTATTAAATTTACCCCGTCTTCGCTAAGTAAATTCACAAAGGCTGACTTAGCTTCTTTCATATGACTTAAACTAAGACTCTCTCTTAAAGCCATCTTTTTAAGTCTATTTGAACTAGATCTTACAAGAGCTTTTTGAACTAGCATTTTATCATCTTTTAATGGCAAATCAATTAATGCCAAATAAAACCTACCCATACTTTTATCCAAAAGCTGTTTAGCTAAAAAAGCATGGCTTAAATTATTCTTAGCTATGACTATGGCTCCGCTAGTGCCTTTATCTAATCTATGCAAAAGCCCTGCTCTAAGCTCTCCATTTAAATTTGATAAAGAATAACCCTTATCTACAAGCCAATCAACCAAGGTAGCCTCTTTAACACTACAAGCAGAGTGAACTACTAAATTTGAAGGCTTATTTAAGACCAAAAGATCCTCGTCCTCATATAAAACTTCTACATCAAAATTTACAGCAAATTTAGCTGACTTTTCTTTGATTTCTGGCAATCTCACAAGAATCTTATCATCTATTTTTAGCTTAAAAGAAGCTTTTTTTTGTAAGGCATCATTTACAAAAACTCCGCTTTCTTTTATAAGTTTTTCTACCTGATTTCTACTAAATTTTAAGCTCTTGCTAAGAAAAACATCAAGCCTGCAAAGCTCGTTTGCTATAAATTCATACTTCATATATCTTAAGCTTTTTGGATTTTTTTAATCAAAACTCTGTATAATAACACATTTTATTTATTTTGAGGACATATTTTGAAATTTGAAAAGAGAATTTTAACTCATTTTGACTTCGTGCAAGTATTTTTAATAGTGCCTATCATAGCCGTTTCTTTCATACTTACTTATGAGGCTTCCTTATTTTTATTTGAAAAACAAGTAGTTTATACAATAGTAGGCTTTGTAGCCTTTCTTATCTTTTTTGTGCTACCAATTAGAAAATTTTACTGGCTCATACCAACCTTATACTGGATAAACATAGCTCTGCTTTTAAGCACAAATTTATTTGGTGTTGTAAGGCTTGGAGCAAGAAGATGGATAGAAATTCCATTTACTCACTTTACCATACAACCATCAGAGCTTTTTAAGCCTTGTTTCATACTAATGTTAGCTTATCTTATATATACAAATCCACCTCCAAAAGGTGGTTACGGGCTAAAAAAATTCATCTACCTAAGCTTTTATATCTTACTTCCTTTTTTTCTAATAGCAAGAGAACCTGACCTAGGAACAGCCACCGTTTTACTTATAGTAGGCTTTGGAACGCTTTTTATAATAGGGGTTAATTACAAAATTTGGCTTGCTATATTTTTATCTATAGCCATAGCCTCGCCCATTATCTACACTCATTTTTTAAAGGATTATCAAAAGCAAAGAATTCATGATTTCATATCAGAAAAACCAAGCTATCAAG
>CASFHJ010000255.1 GCA_949294425.1 uncultured Campylobacter sp. | reverse complement strand
ACCCTTAGAAGAAGCTATAAAAAATGTCGATTTTACGGGTGAGTTAAGATATAGGTTCCAAGATGCTAGAGAAAAAGAAGCAGATGTGTTAAGTAACACCGAAGCCTCTACAAATGGTAAACAAAACCATAAAATAAGGGTAAGACTAGGGCTTAAAGCTGATATTGGAGATGGCTTTAAGATCTTTGGTCAAACCCAGTATGCAAACGATACTGCCTCTGGTTATGGAAACGATGGTAGTAGTAGCTATTTTCCAAGCCCTGGAACCCCTACAAGTAATCCTTTTAACCTAAGACAGGCTTATTTGCAATATGATCTTTCTGATTACGGCTTTTCTACCATACTAGGTCGCCAAGAATTAAGGACTATATGGACTTCTGATTCTGTTGGAACAGCTGCTAAGTTTTTTTATAAGCCAAGCGATGATTTAACATTAGCTGCCTTTGCAGTAGATAGCTTTGAAGAAAACGAAGGAGACGGCGATTCTGCTAGCTTTGATATGTATTTTGCTAATGCAGCTGAAAACAACCAAAGACTATATAAATACAATATGTATGGTGCTGCTGTTTTAGGTAAAAACATAGGCGGAAGTGGTCTTGACTTTGGAGTATGGGCAGCTCACCTTGATAAAACAGCTACATTTTACGCTGCTGATTTAAGCTATCTACTTGATATAAGCGATGGTTTAAGCTGGAAATTAAGAGCTACCTATCTAGGAAATACAATAAATAGTAATCAATTAAAAAATACCATATCCCTTGATAATGGACAACTTATAAATATATACGGAACCCTTAAAGCTTACGGCTTTGATGGAACTCTTGGCGGTATAATGCTAGGTAAAAAAGATAAGCTTTCTTTAAATACCATAGAGGATACAGGCTCTGCTGGACTTAATGTAGTTGGTAGAGAAATTCTTTATACCATGGGTTCTTGGTCTGCTGTAAGTAGCGGTGTTTCAAGCTTTGGATATGCTTCTGTTGGCTACACATTACCTTCTGATTTAAGGATAGGCTTAAGAGCTGTTTATGGCGGAACCTCTGATGCTGTTAATGTAAGCACGAGTAACTATATAGGCAATGGCGATAAAATGGAAGGCGTTTTTGATATAGACTATAAATATAGCAAGAACTTAACTTTCTTTGGATGGTATTCTATGCTAAAGGTTGATGGAAAAGTTTATGATGATACCAGACAAACAGTTCGCTTACAAGCTAGATACGCATTTTAAAAATATCCCTCTATTGAGGGATACTCACATTTTATAAAAGCACTAGCACAAAAACTAGGAGAAAAGATGAAAGACTTAGATAAGGCTTTTTTAGGTCATCCAAAACCTATATTTTCACTTTCTATGACAGAACTTTGGGAAAGATTTTCCTTTTATGGAATTCGTCCCTTACTTTTACTTTTTATGGCGGCTGCTATATTTGAAGGTGGTTTAGGTATGGATAAGGCACAAGCTTCTGCCATAGTTGGAATTTTTGGCTCTTGTCTTTATCTTGCTGCCTTACCCGGAGGCTGGATAGCTGATAATATACTAGGGCTTAAGCTATCTGTGTTTTTGGGCTGTGTGATAATAGCTTTAGGGCATTTAAGTATAGGACTTTCATATTTTCAAACAGAATTTTTCTTCCTAGGTCTAGCTCTTATAGTTATAGGCACTGGACTTTTTAAAACCTGCTCTTCTGTTATGATTTCCTTACTTTACAAAAAAGATGATCCTAGGGTGGATTCTGGATTTACTATATTTTATATGGGTATAAATTTAGGTGCCTTTGTTGCACCTATAGTTTGTGGATTTTTGCAAAAAGAATATGGTTGGCACCTTGGCTTTGGTGCAGGTGGCATAGGTATGCTTATAGCTCTTATCATTTTTTACTTTGTGGTTATACCAAATTTCAAGGAATTTGATGAAAAAATCGGCTTAAGCTCAAAATGGGACGCGGTAAAAGAGATAAGCTACACTACAAAATGGATACTAGCACTTTGTTTGCTTTTGATATTTGGATTTTTGTTTTTATCCTTAACTGGTCTTATAAAACTAGATCCTATATCTATAAGTGAAAAAATGATCTTTCTTATAGTAGCTCTTACAACCATTTATTTTATATATCTTTTCTTTTTTAGCTCCTTAAATTTAGCTGAAAAGAAAAATTTGATAATCTTTGTGGTTTTATTACTCGCAGCCTCTATTTTTTGGTCTGTTTTCGAGCAAAAACCAACCTCTTTTAATCTCTTTGCACAAAGCTACACACAAAGAGTTATCTTTGGTTTTGAAATTCCAACACCTTGGTTTCAATCCTTCAACCCTCTTTTCATCATCACCTTTGCACCTATAATAGCCTTTATATGGGTCTTTTTAGCTAGAAAGGGTTTAGAGCTTTCTTCTCTTACTAAATTTTCTTTTGGCTTACTTGGCGGAGCGATATGCTTTTTTATAATGTATCTTGCCTCTTTAGCAGTCTTAGAAGGAGGTGGAGCTAGGGTTTCTATGCTTTACATCATCTTAGCTATATTTTTCTTAACCTTGGGAGAAATTTGTCTTTCTCCTGTTGGCTTATCTATAATGACTAAGATAGCTCCAAATTTGATAAAAAATCAAGTAATGGGTCTTTGGTTTGTATCATCTGCACTAGGAAATGTAATAGCTGGTTTGATAGGCGGAAATGTCTCTAATGACAAGATACAAAATTTGCCAGATATATTTTCATTTTTAGCCCTCATGCTTTTTGTATCTTTTTTACTTTTATTTTTATGCAGAAATTTAATAATAAAAATATCTAAAGCAAAATAAGTTTTGCCAAAAGTAAAAAGCTAAAAAAGCCTAAGGCATCTGTTAAGGCGGTTAGTATAACGCTAGAGCCAACCGCCGGATCATAGCCTAATTTCTTCAAAGAAAGAGGCACTATAGAGCCTATAAAACCGGCTAGTCCTAAATTTATAAGCATAGAAAGAGCAATCACTACCCCAAGCAGATGTATGCCAAACCATAAATAAGCCACAGAACCCATAATAAGAGCGAACAAAAAGCCATTTAAAAGAGAAATTTTAAGCTCTCTTAATATAATATATTTTGCCTTGGCAAATTTTATCTCTCCCAAAGAAAGCCTTCTAACCGTAACTGTGAGGGCTTGAGAGCCTGTATTTCCACCCATAGAAGCAACTATAGGCATTAAAACAGCTAAAGCTACTAGGCTTTCTATCTCTCCGGAAAATAAAGAGATGATATTTGCAGATACTAAGGAGGTGATTAAATTTATAAAAAGCCAAAAGCCTCTTGCCTTTGTAGCCTTTAAAATCGTTTCTTCCTCTGCCTCATCATCAACACCAACTAGATTATAAATTTGTTCAGTTGCTTGCTCTTGCAAATAATCATGTATATCATCATAAGTTATGCGTCCCATTAAACGCATATTTTTATCAAGCACAGCCACAACGCTTAGATCATAGCTTTTTACCAAATTTACAACCTTATCTATAGAATCACTATCATAGACAAAATTTTTTATAAGTTTCAAATTTGCCTTATCTAAGTCCTTAAATTTAGTATCAAAGTCAAGAAATAATGCTTCAGAAAAAGGTAAACAAAAGCTTAGCACATTGTCTTTATCTGTTACAAAAAAATGCTGCACTTGTTCTATTTCTCCACTGGCTCTAAGTTTTTTATATCTTTGAACTGCACTTTCTAAGCTTTCGTCCAAAAAGGCTTGTAAGAATTCAGTCTGCATATAAGCGCCGGCTGAATTTTTTTCATAAGATTTTAGTAGGCTTATATCTTTTTTGTGTTCTTTTTCAACACTATTTAGTATAAGCCTTGCTTTTTGCTCGTCTATATGCTCTAAGGTTTGGATTAAATCCGTGGCATCATCGCTTTCTAGCTCATCAACAGCCCTAGCAAGAACTGCCGTGCTAAAAGATGAGAGCATATCACTTAGCATAAATTCAGGCATCAAAACAGCTACGTTTGCTAAGTTATTAAGGCTTAGTGATTTAAGGCTTTGTATGTAAAGATCTTCATTCTCTTCTTTTAGTAGTCTTAAGGCACTTACAAGCTCATCTGCATTACACTGAGCCCTAGAGGCTAGTTTTAAAAGCTCTTTTGCCTTTAAGAAATCCTCATTCATTAAAGCTCCACATAAGGTTCAAAACTTGCTGGTTCCTTAGGCGGTAAGACATTACCAAGCTCTAAATATCTTTGCAAGGTATTTTCATAATCTTTAATAATATTTTGAAATTCTTTTTTCTTATCACCTTTTAGCTCTGATCTACTTATCTTAACCACAGAAAGAGGATTTATAGCCTTATTATTTAGATAAAGCCCGAAATGAAGATGGGGTCCTGTGCTAAGCCCAGTTGAACCAACATAAGCTATGGTTTGCCCCTGACTTACCCTTTGTCCCTTTCTTACAGCAGCAAATCTGCTAAGATGGGCATATAGGGTGCTATAACCTTGTCCATGGTTTATTTGCACAGTCTTTCCATAACCTCCTTTATTTCCCACAAAGCTTATAACTCCATTTCCAGCACTTCTAACAGGAGTTCCAGTAGGTGCAGCATAATCAACCCCTAAATGCGCCCTATATCTTTTAAGCACAGGATGATACCTAGCCCTTGTGAAGCGAGAGCTTATCCTTGTGAATTTAACAGGGGTAGTTAGTAAAAAAGACTCCACTTCTTTACCCTTTTCATCAAAATAAGCATCATCAAAAAAGAAAACTTTTTTAGGTTTTTTATTTATTTCAACCACAGCCATTTTTACATTTATATCGCCAAATCTTTGACCTAGCCTTTCCTTTCTTTCATAAAGTATGCTTACCCTATCTCCTTTTTGCATAGCCTTAAAATCAATACTTCCTCTAAAAGCATTTCTCATGGCTCTAGCTAAGGGAGTGCTTCCACTTACTCTTTCTACATCTTGATAGGCTGAATTTTCTATATTTATGGATAAAACTCTTTCTTGAATTTCATAAGCAACAGGGGTAAAACTTATAGTATATCTTTCATCTAAATCCTTATAAATATGAATTTGCAAATCAGAGCCATTTATGGGTATTAAAACCTGCTCTATGGTATTATTATCATTATCCCATAAAATT
>CASFHJ010000254.1 GCA_949294425.1 uncultured Campylobacter sp. | reverse complement strand
TGATGATGTGAACGAGGCACAGGCAATAAAAGCTTTTGAATCTTCAATGCAAAAATTAGGGCTAGAGTATCTTGATCTTTATCTTATACACCAACCCTATAACGATCTTTATGGAGCGTGGAAAAGCTTGAGTAGACTCTATAAAGAAGGCAGAATCAAAGCCATTGGGGTAAGTAATTTTTACAGCGATAGAATCACGGACTTTTGCTTTCATAATGAGCTTATCCCTGCACTCAATCAAATAGAATGCCACCCGTTTTTTCAAAAACAAGATGAGCAAAAAATTCTAAAAGAATATGGCATTGCTATGCAGTCTTGGGCGTCCTTTGCTGAGGGGAAAAATGATATTTTTACAAATTCTACCTTGCAAAATATCGGGGCAAAATATGGCAAAAGCGTGGCACAAGTGATTTTACGCTGGCTTATACAAAGAGAAATCGCAGTGATTCCAAAGACTTTAAGCAAAGAACGTATGAGAGAGAATTTTAATGTTTTTGACTTTGAGCTAGATTCTAGCGATATGCAAATGATTTCAAAGCTTGATGAAAATAAAACTTATTTTATAAACCACACAGACGTAGAAAGTGTGAAAATGTTTGCTAATTATATGAAACAATAAGGAGAAACTATGCAAACAATACTTTTATTAAATGGTGGTAAAGCCTTTGGACATTCTGGTGGTAAGCTTAATGAGGCTTTACATAATGTAGCAAAAGAGACTTTAGAATCTCTAGGGCTAAAGGTGCTTGAAACTCACATTGACAAAGGCTATGATAATGATGAGGAGCTACAAAAATTACTAGATTCTGATGTTTGGATATGGCAGTTTCCGGGCTGGTGGATGGGTGAGCCTTGGATTGTGAAAAGATACCTAGATGAGGTAACGCAAGGTGCACAAGGCAAACTATACGCTAATGATGGCAGAAGTAGGCAAGATCCAAGTAAAAAATATGGTAGCGGTGGACTAGCAAAGAATAAAAAATATCTCTTTAGCACGACTTGGAATGCACCGCTAGAAGCATTTATAGAATCTGGGCAGTTTTTTGAAGAGCAAGGCATTGATGGCTTACTTTTTCATCTACATAAGGCACATCAGTTTATGGGACTTAAAGCCTTGCCTAGCTTTATGTGTAATGATGTGCATAAGGATCCAAATTTTGAAAAATACAAGGCTGATTATAAGGCACATTTGCAAAAGATATTTGCATAGTTATTAAAAGCTTATTAAAAAGTCCCTAAAGTGGCTTTTAATAAGATAAAATCCCAAGATAAGGCTTTAGATTAAAGCTTTATATTTTTTTAGTTTAATTTGTATCTTTAAATTTCACTAAATTTATAAGCTCTTTCTTTTAGTATCTTTCTTAGCTCTTCTTGATGTTCTAAGCCTTTTGTTTCCAGTGTTATGCTTATCATAGCATCTCCGTAATCAAGCTTTGTCGAAAACCTATCATAATCTATTTTTATAATATTTGCATTAGCACTCTTAAGGCTATCAGTAAGTGAAAGTAAGGCTCCGGGTTTGTCTATTAAGGTAACTTGTATGTGCATTTTTCTATAAGCCTTAAAAAGCCCCTTTTCTATGATGATATTTAGCATTTGCACATCTATATTTCCACCACTTAAGATGGCAGCTATTTTTGCTTTGCTGTCTAAATTTATTTTTTTGTGAAGTAGGGCAGCCACTGAAGCAGCTCCAGCACCTTCTACTATTATCTTGTGTTTTTCTAGTAAAAATAGCACAGCTTCAGCTATTTCCTCATCATCAACCTGTATAAAATCATCAACGCATTCTAAAATAATACCTAAATTTTTAGCAGAAACATCTCTTACAGCTATGCCATCAGCTATGGTTCTTACTGATTTTGAATTTTTGATCTTTTTATTTTTGAAACTATTGTAAAGAGCTGGAGCACCCTTTGCACTTACTGCTATTATTTTTATTTTAGGATTTATTTGTTTTGCGGCACTTGCTATGCCACTTATGAGCCCTCCACCACCAACTGGCACGACTACAGCATCTAAATCGCTTACATCATCTAGCATTTCAAGCATTAAAGTTCCTTGTCCTGCTATCACCAAATCATCTTCAAAGGGGTGTATAAAGCTCATTTTATTTGCTTTTGCGTATTTTGTGGCAAAGTCGTAAGACTCATCAAAATTATCTCCCTTTAGCATAACTTCAGCACCTAGATTTTTAGTAGCACTTACCTTTAAAAGAGGGGTTGACTCTGGCATAACTATGGTGCTTTTGATTCCAAAATGTTTAGCACTTATAGCAACTCCTTGGGCGTGATTTCCAGCACTTGCTGCAATAACTCTATTTTCCTTTTCTATCTCTTTTAAATTTGCTATTTTATTGTAAGCTCCACGTATCTTGTAAGCTCCTGTTCTTTGTAGGTTTTCATTTTTAAGATAGATTTGATTATTGCAAAGTTCGCTTAAAAAATGAGAATACACAAAGGGAGTTTTTAAAACAAAGTCAGCAATTTTTTGTTTTGCTTGGTAAATTTTATTTAGTTCTATCATTTTTTAGCCTCTAATTCTTTCATAATGCACTTATCTTGCACAAAGGAAATCTTATTTTTTGCACATTTTTCTTTAATATCATCATTTTTTATGCCAAGTTGTAACCAAAATCTTTTAATCCCTTTTTTTAGGATAGTCTCAAAAAGTTCACTTGCGAATTCGCCCTTTCTAAACATAAGCACTAAGTCTATATTTTCTTTTACCTCGTCTAAGTTTTTATAAACTCTTTCATTTAAGATAAAATCCTCTTTTGGATATATGGGAATTATTTTAAAGCCTTTTTCTTGCAAATATTTACTAACTATAAATGAGGCTTTAGTTTCATTTGGGCTTAGACCAAGCACAGCTATACTTTTAACTTCATCTAAATTCATTCTTAATCCTTTCTTAGAAAAGCCACGCATTCTAGGTGCTTTGTACTTGCAAATTGATCAAAAAAAGCTAAATTTTTCACTTTGTATTCTTTAAGCTCTTGTAAATTTTTTATTAGGCTAAGCGGGTTGCAAGATACGTATACTATATTTTCATAGCTTCTTACAAGCTCAATCACTTCTTTGCTAAGACCAGCTCTTGGTGGGTCAACTAGTATATGAGAAAAGCAAAAATCATCTAAATTTATAGCCCTTAATCTAAAAAATTCCCTCTCTTTTTTTAAAGCCTTGTAAAGCTCCTCGCTTGATACTCTTGCAAAGTTGATATTTTTAATACCATTTAGCTCACAGTTCTTAAGTGCAAATTCTATGTTTTTTTTACTAAGTTCAACAGCTAAAATTTTATCAAATAAAGAGGCTAAGGGTATTGTAAAATTTCCATATCCACAATAAAGCTCTAAAAGATCCTTTCTTTTTTCTTTTTCAAGCTTGTTTTTTACATAAGAAATCATCTTTTCATTTATATCCGTATTTGCTTGCACGAAACAATCATTATTATAAATATAATGAAATGTCTTAGAATTTATATTTAAGCTTTGTCTTAGTATCTCATCTTTAAAGACGAGCTTTTTACCCTTGCTTCTCGCTATTAATTTTAAGTCAAGTTCCTTACTAAGTTCATCTAGTTCCTTTTTTATTTCTTCTATATCTTTATGGTAGAGTAGGGTAGCACTTAAGTCATGTTTTGTGCTTAAAAACTCCACAGCAAAGAGCCTTTGTCTTAGTTTTTGTTTTTCATTTAACTTGGCTAATAAAAGTGGCATTAAATCTCTAATTTTTTGATCAGCTAAGGCAAAGTCTTTGATTATATATTTTTCTTTTTTATTAAACATGGCATAAAAAATTTCATCATCTTTATGAAAGATAGAAAACTCAACCCTGTTTCTGTAAGAATCTTGCTTAGAATCAAAGAATTCAAAGTCCAAGTTATAGTCTTTAAATAAGTCTTTTGCAAGACTTATTTTTTCATCAAGAGTCAACTTTTCTACCCGCTACTAAGATTAAGGCTATCATGGCAATAAGACCAAGAAGTAAGCAAAGATAAACATTTAAGCCAAGTGTGCTAGG
>CASFHJ010000253.1 GCA_949294425.1 uncultured Campylobacter sp. | reverse complement strand
TTTTAAAAAAGAAATACAATGAAATATCTTTTTTTAAGTCTTTTTTTATCTTTACCCTTATTTTCTGCTAACTTATTAAATTATAATGTTTATGATAGAGAGGATAGGGTAGATATCATGCTTTCTTTTGATTCTCCTTATAAGGCAATGGTTAAGCAGGATATAAAAAAAGATATTATACTTTTAAGCTTTGATTCCTTGCTTTTTAAAAAAGAGGAGACAAAGGAGCTTAAATCAAAACTTGTAAAAAGAATTCTAATAAGCCCTAGTGCTAATAAAACAGCCATCATGCTAGAAACAAATGCCGAGGTGGACTTAGAATTAAGCAGCATAAATGATGACTTTGGACTTAGGCTTAGAATTTTACCAAAGGGACTTTCCTTAGCAACACCGCTTAGTTTAATGGATACAAATTCAAGCATACAGACTAAAAGCTCTAGCTTAGAGGGTTTTGATTTGGCAAATTATGCCCTTGTTCTTACCATCTTACTTGGAATTTTATTTGCTCTTTGGTGGATAAAAAGATCTTTTCTCATAAAAAATAATATAAATACAAAAAATTTTCGCCTCATCTTTCAAAGACCGCTTGATAGGAGTAATCAATTTATAATCCTAGAATACGAGGGCAAAAGATATACAATGATAGTAGGGAATTCAAATTTGCTTTTAGAAAAAGAAGATATAGAAGAAAAAGAGGAAGTAAGCTCGAAAAAAGATGGAAGCTTTGATTCTTTCTTTGAAGAAAATAAGAAAAAAATTCAAAATCTACTAAAGAAAAAAACCACTACCTAGGCTTTTGATTTAAGGCTATAATGATGTTTGCACTTGGTAGTGCTATCTTTTTAAATTCATCTTTTGCTAGGTCTATGTTTTGCCTAGAATACACATAAATAGTATTGTTTTTGTAATCAAAATCAAGTTCTTGTTTGTTTGAGTGATGTTGTGAAAGCAACCTAGCAAAAGCTAGGATAAAATTTAGCCAACTTATATTTTGCATATCTGGTAGTAAATCCTTATAGTTTTCTAAAAAAAATGGATTTATTTTTTTTCCAGCAAATTTTATAATTATAGCTATTAAAGCCTTATCCTCATGAGAAAAATTATAATTTAGGGCATTAAGTATGAAATAAGTGCTGTGCTCATTGCTAAAATAAAAGCTAAGATAAGAGCCTATATTACAGAGTTTTGCTGCATTTATGAGTATGCTTTTATATCTTTTATCAAGCCTATGTGAGCTATTAAGCTTATCAAAAAGCTTGGCACAATAAATATGAGTGAGATTTTTATCGTCTTTATTTAAAAACCTATCCTGCAAAGAACGCACACTAGGGTTAAAATTTGCTGGAAATTTTTTATTTGCTGGTAAGATATCATCTAAAAACGCACCCTCTCTAACACCAACTCCACTAGTTATGACCTCCTTTGTGCCCAATTTTTTAGCTATTTTTAAAAATATCAAAGCACCTTCTTTTATGGTATCAAATCTTTCTTTTTTTATCCCGTAGTTTGAAAGATCCTCAAAATCAGTATCTATTATCCTTTGTATATGTTTTATCTCATCGCTTAATTTGTATTTAAATTCGTGCAAAGTTTTTATGGGATAGGAGTTTTTTTGCATTATGGAGCTTGATATAGCCCTTAAGCTTCCACCTATGGATATTAAATTTTCATTTTTAAAGTGCTGTGGTATGGATTTTAAGGCTTTATCTAAAAAATCATCTAATTCCTTTAGCTTATTAAGGTCATAAAATAGCTCTTTTAGCCTCACAGTGCCTATATCAAGGGATATACACTCTTTTATAGCCCCATCTTTTATGAGACAAAGTTCACTTGACCCACCACCTATATCAAGAGTAACTGCGTTTTTTATATTGCTTATAAGGTTTAAAGCAGCCAGTCCACCAAGATAAGACTCAGTTTTCCCATCTATACACCTTATATTTAGTCCTAATTTATCTTTTATTCTTTTTATAAATTCTTTGGAATTTGGAGCATCTCTTAAGGCTGATGTTCCTATTATTATCATTTTTTTGCATTTATGTTTATTTGCCATTTCTTTGAAGTAAGAAAGGGTGTTTTCTGTCCTTTGCATAGCTTCTTCTTGCAAAATTTTTCCATTATTATAGGCATTTTCACCTAGTCTTACTTTTCTTTTGTATTCAGCAAAGATATGAAATGCAAAACGTGAGGTTTTTTCAAATATGACAAGTCTAACAGAATTCGAGCCTAAGTCTACTACAGCTGTTCTTTTTGCCATATTTATTTTTTAGGATAACAAAAACGATAGCCCCTTCTGCGAACGGTTTCTATTGTGGAGATATTAAGAGGCTTATCCATCTTTTGCCTGATTTGATTTATGGCTACTTCTATGACATTTGGAGTTACAAGCTCTGGTTCCTCCCAGATAGCGTCTAAGAGCTGTTCTTTGGATACTATTTGATCAGAATGTCTTGCTAAGTGTGCCAAAACTTCAAAAGGCTTTCCCTTTAGTTCTATATCTTGACCCTTGTAAGTTATTTTTTCCTCATCTGGATTTATGATGAGATCGTTGATTTTTATTACATTAGAACCACCCATACGTAGTCTAACTTCTATCCTAGTTAAAAGCACTTCAAAATTTACATCTTTTTTCACATAATCATCAGCCCCAGCTTTTAAAGCCTTTATTTCATCTGCTACATCGCTATTGTTTGATGTGATTATGATTATTGTTCTTGGAGATTTTTGTTTTATAACATTTATTATCTCGCTTCCATCTCCATCAGGTAAATTCCAGCTAAGTATGATTAAATCGTAATGTCTTATTCCTATATAATATTCTCCGTCTTTAAAATTCTCAGAAGAATCTGTTTGGTAGCCCAACTCATTTAGGTTGCTTACTATAGCTTTATTAAGAGATAGATTATCCTCTATAATTAAGATTCTCATTTTAATCCTCATTTTTTTATAAATAACTTGAACTTATAATATCATAGTTTAAGTAAATATTTAAGAAAGTTTAAAAAAAAATTAATAATTACAAAACTTTTTTCTCTTCCTTAAATAAGAGTCTTTTGATATTTGGTATGTGTTTGTAAAATATTATGAAACAGATTAATAGTATGGGCGCATGAGTATTTATACTCATTTCATTGTGTATGATAAAAGATAAGATTATAAAACTTAAGACTGCACAAAGCGAGGCTAAGGAAGAAATTTTAGATAGTTTTAGCACTACAAACCACACAAAAAGGGCTAATATAAGCTCTAGAGGTAAAAGAGCTGCCATGACTCCAGCACCAGTGGCTATGCCCTTACCTCCATCAAAGGAGAGGTAAAAAGAAAAGCAATGCCCCACAACAGCAAAAAAACCTATGCTCCAAAGCATGGTATCATCAGCTCCTAAGATCTTAGCTATCATTATAGGTAAAAAAGCCTTTAAAAAGTCTAGAGCTAAAGTGGCTAGGGCTAATTTTTTGGCTAGTTTTTCATCTTTTTGCTTTACAACTCTTAGCACATTTGTAGCTCCTATGCTATTGCTACCCATACTTTTTATATCAAGATTTGCAAAGAATTTAGATAAAACTAAACCAAAAGGAATAGAGGCTAAAAGATAAA
>CASFHJ010000252.1 GCA_949294425.1 uncultured Campylobacter sp. | reverse complement strand
TCTTTATTGCTTATATTTAAGGATATATCCTGATCTAGCATCGTATCTACACTACCTGTTGACTTAAAGCTAAGCTGAGAAAGCTCTATAAAATCATTTATCATATAGCCATCTTCATCTTTTTTTAAAAAGCCGTATTTTAGGCTATAGTATTTTACTCTATCTGATAATTCCTCTCTTCTTATACTGTTATCCTTTAAGATAAAAGGATTATCAGCAAATACTACATTTTTTGGATTTATGAATTCTGCCTTTAAATTCCTTCCTTTTCTTCCTAAGACCTTAAATACATATTCAAACAAAAGATCATTTTCTTGCACAGGCTTTGTAAGCTCTCTTCTATCATGACTGCCGTCAAATACAAAATTTGTATCTTTGTGAAAGATTATCTCCTCTTTTTTATGCTCTATAGGCTCTGCACCATGTGCTAGATAAAATTCTTTTTCCTTTGGGCTAGTATTATCACTTAAAATTCTTATAAGATCTTTTATATTGTTTTCTAAGTTTTTATCTAGTCTAAGTATTAAAAAACCATGTTTAATTAAGGTTTTGTATATTTCTTGCCTTATATCATTTTCTAAATCACCATAAGGCTTAAGTGAATCATTTGCCATTATCTTAGCTTTTAGCTTGGTTAAGTTTGTATTTGCTTTTATATTTATGGAAAAGTCAAGATTTATTTTAGGACATAATTCTATATAAAATCTTTGGCTTATCTTTGCATAGTTTTTTATGAAAAAATCATCAGAATAAAAAAGATCTAAATCATTTTTATCATAAATTTTAGACTTTGAACTTTCTTTATTTAGACATACGGTTTTAAAATCAAGTAGCCTAAAATCACGCTTTATACCTGTTTTGTCAAATTCTTTTTTTAGTAAAAGATAGGGATTTTCTGTTTCTATTACCTTTGCTTCCATGCTAAAAGTTATACTCCAAGAAAGCCTATATTTTGGTATTTTTCTCTTATTTGCGTATAGCTTAGCTTATCATTAAATTCTTCATTTAAAGGATTAATTATCTGATCGCAAGTATCACATTTTAGGCTTATCTCTTTAGAAACAAGCTCTTCATGTATGCTTTGTGGGACCTTATGAATTTTTAAAGAACACATGCAAATATAATCAAATTGTTTTTGAGAGTTTAAATCAAGTCTTAATGATTTTAGTTGTTTATATTGCTCTAAAGAGCAATTAAGCTCGTTAAGATCTATGGATCTTTTTTTCTAATTTTCTATCCAAGCATCTCCGTTTACAAAATGATCAAGTATCCAAGTATTTGTAAGCTCTGTAAATTCATCTATAAATTTAGACATATCATTGCTATGAGCTAAAACAGCCTTAGTTTTGTTAACCAAGTCTCTATGCGCTTTTATATGATCTTCAATTAAGGGAAATTCTATCTCTTTCATATATTTTTCCTCATCTCTAAAATGAACCTTTATATACTCAAAAAGTCTATATGTAAGATCTTTAAGCTCGGTTTTTAAGCTTTCTTTTTCCTTTTCATCAAAGTTTTTTTCTTTTATTTTTATAGCTAACTCATGCGCATCGTTTGTGATTTCAAAAATCATTTCATGCTGTTTGTCAAGGTCTGCATTTTTTATACTAAATTCTTTATGCCATGATATTTTGTTTATTTTTTTCATCTTTTATCCTTGGTTTAAATAAATATTTTTTTGTATTTTTTGATATTATATATCGTATTTTTTCT